>JBEPTZ010000013.1:0-55473 GCA_041691815.1 Rhodospirillales bacterium
AAACCCCCAACCCGGGCCTCCCCCCGCGCCCGCACCAGGGCCCCACCGCGGGCGAAGCCCAGGATGAAAAGTTTTTCTGCTTCTTTTTGTTCACGAAAAAGAAGATTCTTCCTTTCTGACCTTCGCCAGAGCGTGCTGACCGCAGGTGGACTCACACCAAGGTCTGAATCACGCGACCAGACAGCCAGGATTCAGAACGAGAGATCGGCCGGGATATCGGTCTCCTTGGCGCCGGTCTGCAGGATGCCCTCGATCATCCACTGGCGGATCTGGCCGATGCCGCGGTTCATGTCGAGCCAGGCGTTGACCACTTCCTTGAAGCGGGTGTCCGGCTCGCGGCGCAGGCCCATGCAGCTTGGCAGCGCCACGGTGGGGCCGCCGATCAGCCGGAACGTGCCCAGCTTGGGGTTCTTGGCAATCGCGGTGATGCCGAGCATCGCCGCCAGGATATCGGCATCGGCCCGGCCGCCCTGCATCGCCAGCACCGCGTCGTCGCGGGTCTTGTAGGCGGTGATGGTGGCTTTCGGGGTGAAGCGATGGGCGATCACCTCGTGCAGCGAGCCGAGATCGCACACCACCCGCACCTCCGGCTTATTGAGGTCGGCCCACACCTTCGGATCGAAGCCGTTGCGGGCGATCACGCCGAACGGGTGGATGATCATCGCGTTGGTGAAGCCGATCGACAGCGCGCGCTGCGGCGTCGGGTTCAGCGCGAAGGCCAGATCGACCTTGTTGGCCTGCAGGTCGAGCACCGAGTTGCCGTAGGTCGATTCGAGATATTCCAGCTTGGCGTCGAACACCTTGGCGATGTCCTTGGCCATCGAGATCGCCGAGCCGGTCCATTCGCCGGTGGTGATGTCCTTGTGGAAATACGGCAACTCGCCGGGCAGGGCGGCGATGCGCAGCACCTTGGTGCGCTGCACCCGCTCGAAGGTGCTCTCATTGGCCGACTGGGCATGCGCCGAGCCGATGAAGGCGGTTGCCGCCAGGCCGCTGGCGGTCAGCCCGGCGATGCCGCGGCGCGATACACGATTGGTCATGGCGCAGACTCCCCTGTTGCTTGTTGAGCGATGGCTTGTTGAGCGGTGGTTTGTTGGCCGGATGGCTTGGTCTCGGTGCGTGCAGCATGCACAGCGCGCACACCAGGGCAAGCCCGAAGCGCATGGCTTCGGGCGCCTGGCGGATTCAGCGCGGGTGCTGCGGTCAGGGGTCGATGCGGGCGGTCGCCGAGCCGGTCAGCACCTCGCGGCCGTCCTGGTTCACCGTGGAGATGGTGAGATCGACCAAGTGCTGGCCAGCCTCCTCGCGGAGGGCTGCCACCGTCGCGGTGGCGTCCAGCGTGTCGCCTGGCCAGACCTGGTTGGTGAAGCGGACGCCGAATTTGGTCAGCCGGCCGTCGCCGACATAGCCGGTCAGCAGCTTGCTGGTCAGCCCCATGGTCAGCATGCCGTGGGCGAACACGCTGGGGTAGCCGGCCTTCTGGGTGGCGTAGATCTCATCGGTGTGCAGCGGGTTGTAGTCGCCGGATGCGCCAGCGTACTGGACGATCTGGGTGCGGGTGAGGTTCTCGACCACGCGCTCGGTGCGGGTGTCGCCGACCTTCAGCTTGGATGCCTGCAATGCCATGTCGTGCCCCTCAGTCCTGCGCCACGGGGCGCTCGGTGGTCACCCCGACGCCGGTGGCGGTGACCACGAGTTCGCCGTGCTGGTCGCGATATTCGGTGATCCGCTCGCTGAAGGTCAGCTTGCCGGCGCGCTTGCTTTCCTTCTCCCAGGTCTTGCCCGGCCTGGTGGTGACGCTCAGGATGTCGCCGGGTTTCGGGTGGCGGTGGTACTCGTAATGCTGCTCGGCATGCAGGCCGCCGCTGCTGCTGGCTTTGCCTTCCACGCCGCTGGCGGTCTTGCCGGAGCCGAACCACGGCTTGCCGGGTTGCGGGCGCAGGTAATAGGTCGGGTCGAACTGGGCGGAGGCCTGCACGAAGGTGGGCGGCGCGATGATGCCGCCGGTCTCGCCGGCCTTGGCCGCCGCGGCGTCGTGGTAGACCGGGTTGGTGTCGCCGATGGCGCGCGCGAACATCATGATGTGCGTCGCCTCGACCGGCATGGTGATGTTGGCCAAACTGGGGTCCTCCGGAGCTTTGTTGCCCGCGCGGCAGCTTAGTCACCTGCCCGTTAAAGGCAAAGCGGCTTGCAGCGCGGCAGCGACGGCGGGAGGATGCGCGATGAACATCGCCCTGCCCGGCTCCGGCCCGACCTCGCGCCATTTCTTCTCGCAGCGGCTGCGGCTGAATTATGTCGACTGGGGCAACGCCGGGGCGCCGCCGCTGATCCTGCTGCATGGCGGGCAGGACCATTGCCGCAACTGGGACTGGGTGGCCGGGGCGTTGCGGAAAGACTGGCACATCATCTGCCCGGATTTGCGCGGGCATGGCGACAGCGCCTGGTCGACCGACGGCAACTACACCATGGCCGGCTATGTCAGCGATCTGGCGCAGCTGGTGCAGCAGCAGAAGCTGACGCCGGTGACCATTGTCGCGCATTCGCTGGGCGGCAATATCGCGCTGCGCTACACCGGCATCTACCCGGACAGCGTGCGGCGGCTGGTGGCGATCGAGGGGCTGGGGCCGTCGCCGCGGGTGCTGGCCGAGCGCGCCGGCAAGCCGATCGGGCAGCGCATGGCGGACTGGATCGCCGCCCGGCACGCGCTGGCCGGCCGACTGCCGCGGCGCTACGCCAGCATCGAGGAGGCATTCGCGCGCATGCAGGAGCAGAACAAGCATTTGTCGCCCGAGCAGGCCCGCCACCTGACCCATCACGGCGTCAACCAGAACGAGGACGGCAGCTATAGCTGGAAGTTCGACAACTATGTGCGGGTCTGGTCGCCGACCGATATGACCCAGGCCGAGCTGGAGTCGCTGTGGGCGGCGATCAGTTGCCCGACATTGCTGGTTTACGGCAAGGAGAGCTGGGCCTCCAACCCGCAGGAGGATGGCCGCATCCGGCATTTCCGCACCGCCCGGGTGGCCAGCTTCGAGCGGGCCGGGCATTGGGTGCATCATGACCGGCTGGAGGGGTTCCTGGCCGAGGTGACCGGGTTCCTGGCTTGAGTTAGCGGATCAGGCCGCCCTGCTGCGCCTTGCCGCGGGCCTGCTCCATCTCGGCCATCACCATGAGGGCGGCATCGAGCGCGCGGCGGCCGGCGGCGGCGTCAACCAGCACCGGCGCGCCGTCGAGGATCGAGGCGGCGAAGGCGTCGTGTTCGGCGGCCAGGGCGTCGTGCGGCTCCCAGGTGATCTGCTCCATGCGGGCGCCAGGCATGCCGGGCACTTCCATGCCGGGGGCGTCGTTGCCGGGGGTGCCGGCGCCACGGCCGATCATCATCAGCTTGCGGGCGGCGAAATCGACCGCCATGTAGCCCTCCTGGCTGAACAGCCGCATCTTGCGCTCGGTGCGCATCGAGATGCGGCTGGCGGTGATGCTGGCGACGCAGCCGTTGCGAAAGCGCAGCCGGGCGTTGGCGATGTCGTCGAACGCGCTGGCCACCGGGGCGCCGATCGCCTCCACGCCCTCCAGTTCGCTGTCGACCAGCGACAGCACGAAATCCAGGTCGTGGATCATCAGGTCCATGATCACCGACACATCGGTGCCGCGCGGCTTGAACGGGGCGATGCGGACGCATTCCAGGTAGACCGGGCGCTGCATGCGGGCGGTGATCGCGCGGTGCTCGGCGGTGTAGCGCAGCAGGTGGCCGACCTGCAGCACCAGGCCGGCGGCGGCGGCGCGGGCGGCGAGGCGGTCGGCCTGGTCCAGCGTGGCGGCGATCGGCTTTTCCACCAGCACGTGGCGGCCGGCGGCAAGGGCGGCGTCGGCCAACTCGAAATGCGCCTCGGCCGGGGCGGCGACGACGATCGCGTCGCTGGCGGCGAGCAGGGCCGGCCAGTCCAGCACCGGGGCGCCGATCTCGGCGGCCAGAGCGGCGGCGTGGGCCGGGTCGCGGTCGGTGATGCCGGACAGCACGGCGCGCGACGCGGCGGCGACCTTCTGGGCGTGGAAGCGGCCGAAATAGCCGGCCCCGGCGATGCCGACGCGCAATGGGCCAGACTGCATGGCGTAACCCCCGTGATACCGGGCGCAGATAGCAGCCGGGCCGCCGCAGGGCCACAGCAATGCGCGCGAATTGTCACTGCGGGTTGCACGGCGCGGGGGGGTGTGGTCAATCTCCGCGCGATTCCTCGCCCCCTCCTGCCTCGCTGTCCCAGTGGAGCCGCTGTTTTCCGGATGATGTGCCCGACATGATGTATTTCAGCCCCCTGAAGACCTGGCTGGTGCTGGGCCTCTGCGCGCTCGGCGTGCTGTTCAGCCTGCCGAACCTGATGCCGGCGCCGGCTTCGTGGGTTCCGTGGCGCAGCGTGCATCTGGGACTCGACCTGAAAGGCGGCAGCTACCTGCTGATGCAGGTGGATATGGGGGCCGTGGTCAAGGAGCGGCTGGACAGCCTGGCCGACGCGGCGCGCCAGGCGTTGCGGCGCGGCGGCGTGGATCGCTTCGTGGTGACGCCGCAGGCGGCCGATAACCGGCTGCAGGTGAAGCTCGGCGACACGGCGCAGAACGACAAAGCGATGGCGGCATTGCGGCCGCTGGGGGTGAACGAGGCCAATCCGTCGGCGGCCTCGGAGCTGGATTTCACCACCGGGGCGGATGGCGTGATCAGCGTGACGCTGTCGCCGGTAGCATTGCATAATCGCGCCACCTCGGCGGTGCAGCAGTCGATCGAGATCGTGCGGCGGCGCATCGACGAGACCGGGGTGGTCGATCCGATCATCACCCGGCAGGGCGACAGCCGCATCATCGTGCAGTTGCCTGGGGTGGAAGACCCAAACCGGATCAAGGAGTTGCTGGGACAGACGGCGCGCATGACGTTCCGGCTGACCGACGAGAACGCCAACCTGGGCGCCACCGTGCCGCCGCCGGGCGTCGATTTTCTGCCGGTGGAGGGCCATGCCGGGCAGAAGATCGCGGTGCGCCGGCGGATCGAGGTGGATGGTGCGGACCTCACCGACGCGCGGGCCGGGCAGAACGGCCAGACCGGCGAATGGGTGGTGAATTTCACCTTCAACTCGATCGGCACACGGCGCTTCGCGCAGATCAGCACCGCCAATGTCGGCCACCCGTTCGCCATCGTGCTGGACAACAAGGTGATCTCGGCGCCGGTGATCCGCGAGCCGATTACCGCCGGGCGCGGCCAGATCAGCGGCAGTTTCACCGCCCAGAGCGCGCAGGACCTCGCGGTGCTGCTGCGGGCCGGTGCGTTGCCGGCGCCGCTGTCGGTGGTGGAGCAGCGCAGCATCGGGCCGGAACTGGGGGCGGACGCGATTCGCGCCGGGGCGATCTCGCTGGCGGTGGGATTCGTGCTGGTGATCCTGTTCATGGGCGCGTTCTACGGGCTGTTCGGCTGGTTCGCGAACATCGCGCTGGTGATGAACCTGGTGCTGATGCTGGCGGTGCTGTCGCTGCTGCAGGCGACGCTGACGCTTCCGGGCATGGCCGGCATCCTGCTGACGCTGGGCATGGCGGTGGACTACAACATCCTGATCAACGAGCGCATCCGCGAGGAGGTGCGCAACGGGCGATCGCCGCTGAACGCGATGCAGTTCGGCGAGAAGCACGCGTTTGCCACCATCATCGACAGTTCCTCCACCGCGTTCCTGGCGCATGTGATGCTGTTCGAGTTCGGCGGCGGGCCGGTGAAGGGGTTCGCGGTGACCATCACCATCGGCATCGTCACCTCGCTGTTCACCGCAACCATGCTGGCGCGGCTGTTCATGGTGCGCTGGTACGCACGCACCCGCCCCTCCGTGCTGCCGGTTTAGGATCGCCCGATGTTCTACCGCCCGTTGTTCCGCCTGGTTCCCGACCGCACCCGCATCCAGTTCATGCGTGGGCGTTTCATGGGGCTGATCGTCTCGGCCGTGCTGTCGACCGCCTCGGTGATCCTGTTCTACCATCCCGGGCTGACGCTGGGGATCGACTTTCGCGGCGGACTGACCATGGAGGCGCGCACGCCGCAGCCGGCCGATTTCGCCAAAATTCGTGCGGCGCTGGACAAGGAAGGCGTGCACGGCGCCGGGGTGCAGCGGTTCGGCACCGACGAGTCGGTGCTGATCAAGCTGGATTCCCCCGGCGGCCCCGGCGAGACGCAGAAGATGGTAACCCAGGTGCACAAGGCGCTGGAGGAGGCGCTGCCCGGCACCCGCATCGTGCGCACCGACGCGGTGGGCGCCTCGGTCTCGGCCGAGTTGTTCCGCGACGGCATGCTGGCGCTGGGGCTCAGCCTGCTGATGATCCTGGTATATATCTGGTTCCGCTTCGAATGGCAGTTCGCGGTGGGGGCGGTGGCGACGCTGATCCTCGACCTGACCAAGGCGATCGGCTTCCTGGTGATCACCCATCTGGAATTCGACCTGGTGATGGTCGCCGCGCTGCTGACGATCCTCGGCTACTCCACCAACGACAAGGTGGTGGTGTATGACCGGATGCGCGAGAATTTGCGCAAATACAAGACGATGCCGCTGCGCGAGCTGATCGACCTGTCGATCAACGAGACGCTGAGCCGGACGCTCGGCACCTCGGTGACGCTGGCGCTGGCCTCGCTGCCGCTGGCATTGTGGGGAGGCACGACGCTGTCGGACTTCGCCATCGTGATGCTGTTCGGCATCGTGGTCGGCACCTCGTCGTCGATCTTCATCGCCGCGCCGATCCTGCTGTTCCTCGGCGAGCACCATCTGCGGCGCGACGCCCAGGCACCGAAGGCCCAGGCCGCGGTGTCCGGAGCGGCCACGGCGGGCGCTACGCCCCCAGCGTCGGCGAAACCGACCGATCCGGGCAAGCCGGCGGCGGCCGCGGCGCCGAAGCCCCGCACCACCACGCGCCGCAAGGGCGCGCGTTAGCCGCGTGACGGCCGCCGCACCGGGCGGCCGTCCGCTGCTCTGCCATCTGGCCCGACTGCACTGCCACGCCCGCATCAACGCAACGGATTGCGTTTTTTTGACGCGCGTTTCTGGCCGGGATTGGTTAGTCTAAAAATTATGACATGCGCCACGCCTCGGCAGGAGGTTCCCCCCGCGCCCCGCCCGGCGCGGCCCCTGCTGCTGTGTGGCGATGCCCACTGGCAGGCCGCCACCGGCGCCGAGCTGTCGGCGCTGGGGCAGCGTGATGCCCTGGTGGTGGCCGACTCGCCGCCGGACGCGGTGGCGCGGCTGGCGATCGCGCCGCAGCGTTTCTCGCATCTGCTGGTGCAGCCGGATGCGGCGGGCGAACTGCTCGGCGACATGCTGGGCCTCACCGGGCGGGGCCACGGGATGGCTCCGTCACTGGTTCTGCTGGGGAGGCAACCGGCCGGCAAGCCGGTGCCGCCGGCGGCCATCGTCGACGATCCGCCGACGCCCGGATGGCTGGCGCCGGCGCTGGCCTGGCAATCGCCGGCTGGCGGATCACCCCAGCCGATCAGCGGCGATGACGCGCGCCGTGCCCTGGCCGAGGGCGGGGTACGCGTGCTGTACCAGCCGATGGTCTGGCTGGCCGATCGCCGGCCTGGCGGCATGGAGGCGCTGGCCCGCCTGGAGCATCCGGTGTGGGGCCGGCTGGAGCCGGCGCGGTTCCTGCCGGCGGTGGAGGCGGCGGGGTTGCTGCACGAGCTGACCAGGGCGGTGGTGGCACGGGCCTTCGCGGAATGGCACGCAGGCCAGTTGCGCGAACTCGGGATGGGGATCGGGCTGAACCTGCCGCTGGACGTCCTGCTGCTGCCGGGCCTCGCCGGCTGGCTGGATGCGCGCTGTGCCGCCGCCCAGCTGACGCCGTTCAATCTGGTGGTGGAACTGACCGAGACCCAGCCGGTACTGGATGTGCCGGCATTGGGGGTGGCGGTGGCGGCGTTGCGGCAGCGCGGCTATCGGGTGTCAATCGACGACGTCGGGCCGGGCCAGCGCGACCCGACGGCGCTGCTGCGGTTGCCGTTCACCTCGGTGAAGCTGGACATGGCGCTGGTTCACCACGCGGCGGAGAGTGCCGATGCCCGCGCCTATCTGCGCCGCCTGATCGACACCGCGCATACCGCCGGGATGATCGTGGTGGCCGAGGGGATCGAGGATGGCGACATCTGGGGGCGCATGCAGGCGCTGGGCGCCGATGCCGGGCAGGGTTATGGCATCGCCCGGCCGCTGCCGGCGGTGGCGGTACCGATCTGGCACCGCGCCTGGACGGACGGAGTACGGATTCCAGCGTGATGACCGTAGGTGGAATCACACGAAGGTCTGAATCACGCGACAAAGCAAAGACCTAGAGCAGGATGGCCGCTTTCTTCAGCGGTCATCCTGCTCTAGAGCGTGTCCGAGTATTCACAGTTACAATGAATTTTGTAATATCCTTATCCTCGGTAAGTGAATGATGGAATTAAAGAATCGGGCGGGCCTCCTCGAGAATCAATCTTTCGTCGAGGCTCTCGTCGTCAGGTTACTCGGACACGCTCCTAGCTCCTTGTTTGATCGCGTGATTCACGTTTCCGGCGGTTCCGCCCGCAACGATCACGCTCTAGGAGCCCAGCCGGGTAACCTGCACCCGGCGATTGACGCCGGCATTCGGGGCGCCGGGATTGTAGAGGCGGGTACTGCCGTAGCCGATCGTGGTCAGCCGCGAGGGATCGATCTGCTCCTGCTGGACCAGATAGTCGCGCGCGGCGTCGGCGCGGCGTTGCGACAGGGCCAGGTTATAGTCGGGGGTGCCGATCGCGTCGGTATGGCCGCCGATCTCGAAGCGTGCATCGGCCAGCGCCGGCTGCTGCAACGCGCGGCCCAGCGCATCGAGCGCCTTGCGGCCGGCGGCGGTCAGTTCGGCCGAACCGAAATCGAACGGCACCAGCAGGTTGACGGTCGGCCGTTGCGCCATCGGGGCCGCCTGGGTTCCCGACGTCCGGCCGGGGTTGGCGATCGGTGCGCCGCTGGGGGCGCGGATGCCGCGGCTGGCGCCGGAGAGGCCGTTCGGCTTCAGGCAGTCGACAATCCGCGCCGCCGCCAGGCCGCCGGCGCAGGGATCGGCGGCCTGTGCCGGGGCGGCGAACGCGGCCAGACCCAGGGCGGCGGCGGCGATGGTCAGTATACGGTGATGGCGCATCACGCTCTCCTGGGTTTCCCGATCCGCAATCGTTCACATCCGCGGCCCCGGTGCAAGGGCGGCGCGAATCACGATATGGCGACGCCTACAGGTCGCGGATGCAGGCCATCGCCTGGCCGTCTCCGGGGTCGCGCAGCGGCGGCACCGCCTCGGCGCAGGCGGCGATGGCGCTGGGGCAGCGGGTGCGGAACACGCAGCCGCTGGGAGGGTTGGCCGGGCTGGGCGGGTCGCCGGCCAGCAGGATGCGGGTGCGGCGCCGCGCCGGGTGCAGGCTGGGGGCGGCGGACAGCAGCGCGCGGGTGTACGGGTGGCGCGGGCGGGCGAACACACTGTCCACCCTGCCCTGCTCCATGATGCGGCCGAGATACAGCACCACCACGCGGTCGCAGAGATGGCGGACCACCGGCAGGTCGTGGCTGATGAACAGCATCGCCAGCCCCAGCCGTGCCCGCAGATCGGCCAGCAGCGCCAGCACCTGCGCCTGCACCGAGACGTCCAGCGCCGAGACCGGCTCGTCGGCGACCAGGAAGTCCGGCCCGGTGGCGAGGGCGCGGGCGATGCCGATGCGCTGGCGCTGGCCGCCGCTGAAGGCGTGCGGGTAGCGGCCGGCATGCTCGGCGGCCAGGCCGACCTGCTCCAGCAATTCGGCCACCCGCGCCGGGCGGGCGGCGGGCGGCAGCAGCGCGTGGATGTCCAGCGCATCGGCGATCTGGGCGCCGACCTTGCGGCGCGGGTCGAGGCTGCCGTAGGGGTCCTGGAACACCAGTTGCATCCGCCGGCGCAACTGGCGCAATGCGGCGGGGCTGGCGGTGGCAAGGTCGGTGCCGTCGAAGCTGATGCGGCCGGCGCTGGGCGGCAGCAGGCCGAGCAGCAGGCGGCCGACGGTGCTCTTGCCGGAGCCGCTTTCGCCGACCAGCCCGACCGCCTCGCCGCGCCCCACCGCCAGCGAGACATCGGTGACCGCCTGCACCGGGGCCGCGCGGCGGAACAGGCCGGGGGTTTCGAAGCGGCGGGTGAGGTGCTCGGCAGCGACCAGCATGGCGCTCATAGCAATTGCCAGCGCAGGCAGCGGGTTTCGCGGCCTTCCGGCAGGGTGACCAGCGGCGGGTGGGTTGTGCATTCGGATGCACGATAGCTGCAGCGTGGCGCGAACAGGCAACCTTGCGGCAGCGCGAACGGCGGCGGCACCACGCCGGGGATGCCTTCCGGGGCCGGGCCTTCCTCGTCAGGGGCGCTGCGCAGCAGGGCGGCGGTGTAGGGGTGGCGCGGACGGGCGAATACCTCGGCGGTGGGGCCCTGCTCGACGATCTCGCCGGCATACATCACCGCCACCCGGTCGGCGATCTCGGCCACCACCGGCAGCGAATGGGTGACGAACAGCATCGCCAGGCCGCGCTCGCGCTTGAGGTCGGCCAGCAGGTCGAGCACCTGGGCCTGGATGGTCACGTCCAGCGCGGTGGTGGGTTCGTCGGCGATCAGCAGGCGGGGGGAATTGGCGATGGCGATGGCGATCATCACCCGCTGGCGCATGCCGCCGGAGAGTTCGTGCGGGTAGGCGCCGGCGCGGGACTCGGGGTCGGGGATGCCGACGCGCTTCAGCAGGGCGATCGCCTCGGCGGCGGCATCGGCCTTCGGGCGATGGGCGCGCACCGCCTCGGCGATCTGGGCGCCGACGCGGTGCACCGGGTTGAGGCTGCTGGAGGGGTCCTGGAAGATCATCGCCATGGCGCCGCCGCGCAGCCGGCGCAGCTTGTCCTCGGGCAGGGCGAGCAGGTCGACGCCATCGAGCCGGGCGCTGCCGGCGACCACCCTTGCGGCGCCGGGCAGCAGGCCGGAGATCGCCAGGCTGGTCAGTGACTTGCCGGAGCCGCTTTCGCCGACCAGGGCCAGGGTTTCGCCGGGCTCGATCTGCAGCGACAGGTCGCGCACCGGCTCGAAGTTGCCCTCGGGGGTGTCGATGCGGATGGTCAGGCCGCGGAGGTCGAGCATCGCCTGGGTGGGCGGCAGCAGCCCGGGCAGCAGCCGGTCGAGCAGGGCGCGACGCGGGCGGTAGGCGGGGTGCGGGTCGGTGGCGTCGCGCAGGCCGTCGCAGACCGCGTTCATCGCCAGGATGGTCAGCGTGAGTGCGGCACAGGGCCACAGCAGCAGCAGCGGGGACTGCGCCATGGTGGCGCGGGCGGCGCCGATCATCAGGCCCCACGAGGGCGACGGCGGCACCACGCCGAGGCCGAGAAACGAGAGGCCGGATTCCAGCACCACGGCGGAGGCCGCCGACAGGCTGAACTGCACCAGCACCGGGCCGCCGATATTCGGCAGGATGGTGCGCAGCATCACCCGCGGCTTGCCGGCGCCCAGCACCCGCATCGCCTCCACGTAGTCCTGGCTGCGCACCGTCAGCACCCCGGCATAGGCGACGCGGGTGAAGCCGGGCACGTAGACCAGCGCCAGCACCGGGATCAGCGTGGCGGCGCCCGGCCCGGCCAGGGTGACCACCAGCAGCGCCAGCAGCAGCGGCGGGAAGCACAGCAGCACGTCGATCGAGCGCAAGGTGATCATTTCGACGATACCGCGCAGGAAGCCGCCGAGCACGCCGAGTGCGACGCCGATGACGCAGGCGAGCGCCGAGGCGGCGAACGACACCGTGAGCGAGACGCGGGCGCCCCAGATCAGCCGGGTCAGCACGTCGCGGCCGAATTCGTCCTGGCCGAGCCAGTGCGCCGCCGAGGAGCCGGCCAGCCGGTGCGCCACGTCCATGGTGACCGGGTTGGGCAGCGGCAATAGCGGGGCGAGCAGCGCCAGCAGCACGATGGCGCCGAAGCCGGTGATCGCCGGCCAGGGATAGCGGCTCATCCGCGCCGTACCCTGGGGTCGAGCACGCCGTAGAGGATGTCGACGGCGAGGTTGAGGACCACGAACAGCACCGAGATCACCAGCACGATGCCGACCACCTCGGGGTAGTCGCGGCCGTTGACCGCGGTGACCAGCAGGCCGGAGAGGCCGGGCCAGTTGAACACGTATTCCACCAGCACGGTGCCGCCGAGCAGGGTGCCCATGTGCAGCGCCAGGACGGTCACCACCGGCATCAGCGCGGTGCGCACCACGTGGTGCCGCAGCACCCGGCGCGGGGCGACGCCCTTGGCGCGGGCGGTGCGCACGTAGTCCTTCAGCATCACGTCGAGCACCGCCGCGCGGGTCATGCGGAACATCACCGCGGCCAGGCCGAGGCCGATGGTCAGCGCCGGCATTGCCAGCACCAGCAGATGGCGGCCGGGGTTCTGCGCGAAGCCGACATAGCCGCCGGCCGGCACCCAGCGCAGCCATTGCGCGAACACCATCACCATCAGCGTGCCGACCACGAAGACCGGCACCGCCAGTGCCAGGCCGGCGCACCAGCCGGCCACCCGGTCGAAGGCGCCGCCGCGCCGGATTGCCGCGATGGTGCCGCCGGGGATGCCGACCAGGACTGCGAAGATCGCCGCCGCCAGGATCAGTTCCAGGGTGCGCGGCAGGCGGCGGGCGATTTCGGCGGAGACCGAGCTGTCATCCATCATCGAGCGGCCGAGGTCGAAATGCAGCAGGCCCAGCATGTGGTCGCGGTATTGCACCAGGATCGGGCGGTCCAGGCCCATCTGCTCGCGTAACTGGGCGACGATGGCCGGGTCGGGCGAGGCGCCGCCCTGGCTTAGCAGCAGCTCCGCCGGGTCACCGGGCACCAGGTGGATCGCCAGGAACACGATGCTGGCGACCACCCAGATCAGGGCGAGGGAAATTCCGACGCGGCGGAGCAGCCAGGCCATCAACCCGTGCCGTAGACGGCGGCGGCCAGATCGGGCGCGATGCGGCCCTCGGCGATATCGCGCGCCACCTGGGCGGCCGGGCGTTCGGCGGGCGGGCCGTAGCCGCCGGCGCCGGAGGTGATGATCTCCACCACGTCGCCGGGCTTGAGGCCGCCGGCGCCATGCTCGAACGGAGCGACACCCTGGCTGTATCGGAAGTCGCCCATGCCGCCGGGCAGGCCGCCGGCCAGCCCCCAGGGCGGGGCGTGCAGGCGCGAACCGTCGACGCGCAGCCGGCATTCGGCCTCAGCCCGATACACCCGGCGCAGCCCCATGCCGCCGCGCTGGCGCCCGGCGCCGCCGGAGCCGTCGACCAGTTCGTAGCGCAGCAGGGTCAGCGGGTATTCCAGCTCCAGCGCCTCGACCGGCAGGTTGGAGGTGTTGGTGAGATGCACATGCACGCCGTCCAGCCCGTCGCGATGCGCCCGCGCGCCGGAGCCGCCGCCGATGGTCTCCAGATACACCCAGAGTTTGCCGTCTTTCGGGTGGGCGCCGACGAAGGTGGCGGAGAAGCAGGCGCCGTTGCAGGCGGCGATCACCCGCTCCGGGATCGCCTGGAACAGCGCGCCGTGGATCAGGTCCACCACCCGCTGGCAGGCGGCCAGCCTGCCGTTCACCGCCGCCGGATGCACGCAATGCAGCACGGTGCCTTCGGGGGCGGTGACGGTGAGCGGGCGGGCGAGGCCGGAATTCGGCAGGATGGTCGGGTCGACCACCGTCTTGACGCCATAATACACCGCCGAGAGCAGCGCGGTGTAGGTCATGTTGATGCCGGCGCGGGCCTGTGGCGGGCTGTCGAAATGCAGGCTCATGGTGTCGCCGGCGACCTCGATGCGGCAGGCGAACTGCATCTCGCCGTCCAGTTCCGGGCTGTCGAACTTGTCGGTGAAACGGTAGACGCCATCGGGGATCGCGGCGATGCCGGCGCGCATCTTGCGTTCGGCGTAGTCCTGCAGCGCGCGGCCGGCGGCCAGCACCACCGGGGTGCCGTATTTGCCGCACAGCGCCTGCATGCGCTGCACGCCGAGCCGGTTGGCGGCCAGCTGCGCGCGCAGGTCGGAGAGGCGTTCGCGCGGCACCTGGCAGTTCAGCAGGATCAGATTCAGCACGTCCTGCTGCACCTCGCCGGCGCGATACAGCCGCACCGGCGGGATGCGCAGGCCCTCCTGGTAGATATGGGCGTGGCCGCGATCGGCGAAATCGGCGTGATGCGCGAGGTTGACCGCCCAGGCGATGATGCCGCCATCGGCGAAGATCGGCTCGGCCAGCACGATATCCGGCAGATGGGTGCCGCCGCCTTCATAGGCGTCGTTGCCGGCGAACACGTCGCCGGGCTGCATCTGGTCGACCGGATGGCGCTTCAGGATATGCGGCAGCAGGCCGATGAAACTGCCGAGATGCATCGGGATGTGCTCGGCCTGGCAGAGCGTGTTGCCGTCGGTGTCGAACAGCGCGGTGGAGCAGTCGCGCCGCTCCTTGATGTTGGTGGAGTAGCTGGCGCGCACCAGCGCCTCGCCCATCTCCTCGGCGATCGAGGCGAAGGCGCTGCCGATCACTTCGACGGTAATCGGATCGACGGTTACGGCATCGTTCATGCGACCGTCTCCAGGATCAGGTTCAGGTAGGGCTCGACGAAGGCGGTCATGCCGGGCAGCACGACGGTGGTGGCGTCCATCTGCTCGACGATGGCCGGGCCGGTGAAGCGGTTGCCGGCGGCCAGCTTGTCACGATCATAGACCGGGCAGGCGACAAATCCGCCGGCTTCCGGCAGCCAGACCTCGCGGCGGCCGATGATCGCCGCCGAGGCGTCCGGGCCGGCATCCTTCTGCGCCACGAATTCGGCCTTGCGCACCACGCCGGCGGCCTCGACGCGGAAGGTGACCAGTTGCACCGTCTCGCCCTCGGCGATGAAGCCATAGAGCCGCTTATGCGCGGCGGCGAAGCCATCGGCCAGGGCGGTGAGGCTGGCGGCATTCACCGCGCCGTCGGGCAGCGGGATCGGCAGTTCGTAGTTCTGCCCGGCGTAGCGCATGTCCACGGTGCGGGTCAGCCGGCGTGCGGCGGGTTCGATATGCTCCTCGGCGAACCAGGCCTCGGCACGTTCGGCCAGGCCGGCGAAGGCGGCGGCGATGGCCGGCAACTCGGCCTGATCCAGCGTGGCCAGCCTGGTGGCGGCGAAATCGGCGCGCAGATCGGTCAGCAGCAGGCCGACGGCGCACAGGATGCCGGGATTGCGCGGCACCAGGATGCGGGTGATGTCCAGCTCGCGGGCCAGCCGTGCCGCGTGCAGCGGGCCGGCGCCGCCGAACGCCATCAACGTGTAGTCGCGCGGGTCGTGGCCGCGCTGCACCGAGATCACCCGGATCGCCTTGGCCATGTTGGCGGTGACCACCGAGATGATGCCCTGGGCGGTGGCCATCAGTTCCATGCCGAGCTGCTCCGCCAGCCGGCCGATGGCGGCCCGGGCGAGATCCTGACGCACCGCCATGCGGCCGCCGAGCAGATGCGTCGGGTTCAGCGTCTGCAGCAGCACGTTGGCGTCGGTGACAGTCGGCTCGGTGTTGCCGCGGTCGTAGCACACCGGCCCGGGATCGGCGCCGGCGCTGCGCGGGCCGACCTTCAGCAGGCCGCCGCTGTCGACATGGGCGATCGAGCCGCCGCCGGCGCCGACGGTGTGGATGTCCAGCATCGGCGCCTTGATCGGATAGCCATGCACCACCGCCTCGCTGGCCAGCCGGCACTCGCCGCCGGCCAGCAGCGCCACGTCGCTGCTGGTGCCGCCCATGTCGAAGGTGATCAGGTGGTCGATGCCGGCCAGCCGGCCGACCGCCTGGGCGGCCACCACGCCGGTGGAGGGGCCGGACAGCACGGTGCGCACCGGCAGGCGGGAGGCGGCCTCGAAGCCGATCACGCCGCCGTTGGACTGCGTCATGTGCGGCGTCGCCACCACGCCCAGCGCCGCCAGCCGGTCGGCCAGCCGGCTGATGTAGCTGCGCATCACCGGGCCGAGATAGGCGTTGACCACCGCCGTCGACAGCCGTTCGTATTCGCGGAACTCGGGCGCCACCTCGTGGCCGGCGCAGGCGAAGGCGGCGGGGAATTCCTCGGCCAGGATGCGCATCGCCGCCTGCTCATGCTGCGGCCGCACGAAGCCGTAGAGGAACGACACCGCCACCGCCTGCACCCCGGCCGCCTTCAGCGTCCGCGCCGCGCGGCGCACCGCTGCCTCATCGAGTGCGGTCTCCACCGTGCCGTCGTGGCGCAGGCGCTCGGGAACCTCCAGCCGCAGGTCTCGCGCCACCAGCACCGGCGGCTTGTCGGCCTGCATGTCGTAGAGTTCGGGCCGCTTCTGCCGGCCGATCTCCAGCAGGTCGCGAAAACCGTCGGTGGTGATCAGCCCGGTGGCGGCGCCGCGATGCTGGATCAGCGCGTTGGTCGCCACCGTGGTGCCGTGGCCGAAATAGCCCACCGCACCGGCACTGGCGCCGACCAGCGCGATGCCCTGCTCGATGCCCTCGGCGATGCCGCGCGACGGGTCGTCCGGCGTCGAGGGCACCTTCCACACCGCCACCAGCCCGGTTGCCTCCTCGAACAGGCACACGTCCGTGAAGGTGCCGCCGGAATCCACGCCGATCCGCCACGCCATGCGCCGCTCCTCATGCTGCCCGGCAGCGTTTCAGATCGCGGCGGCCGCTGCAAGGCCGGGAAAGCGCTGTTTGTGCCTGAACAAAGTCCCCTCGACCGGGCGCGGTCAGCCGGCGCGCGGAGCCGGCGTGAATCCGGCATCCTCGATCGCCGCCTGCAAGGCCGCATCGGCCAGCGTGGCGGTGACGCGCAGTTCGTGGCTGTCGAGATTGGCCAGCACCGTGGCCGTCGGGTCGGCGTGCTTGAGTGCCGCGGTGATCGCCGAGACGCAGCCGCCACAGGTCATATCCGGCACGTGAAACAAGGCCATCGCAACGCTCCTGTTGAATCCAGACGCGCAGCATCCACCTTGCCATCATGGCAAGGTCAAGGGGGCGTGGATGAATATCGGCGAGGCGGCCGCCGCGTCCGGCGTATCGGCGAAGATGATCCGGCATTACGAGGCGCGCGGGCTGATCCGGCCGGCCGGGCGCTCGGCCGCCGGCTATCGACAATACGGCGCGGCGGACATCCATACGTTGCATTTCATCCGCCGGGCGCGCGATCTCGGGTTCGCACTGCCGGAGATCGGGCGGCTGCTGGCGCTGTGGCAGGACCGCGGCCGGCCGAGTGCCGAGGTGAAGGCGCTGGCGCTGCGCCAGGTGGCGGCGCTGGACGCCAAGGCGGCGGCGCTCAGGGCGATGAGCGACACGCTGCGGCGGCTGGCGGTGCATTGCCACGGCGACGACCGGCCGGATTGCCCGATCCTCGACGGGCTGGCGGATTCGCCTGGGCAGGATGCCGGCTGCGCGGCCGCTCAGATGCCGTAAAAGCGGCGGGCGGTGGCGCCGAGGACGGCGTCGTGGGTGGCGGCGGGCAGCAGCGCCAGGGTGGCGGTGCGCCAGGACGCGTAGCCGCCGGCCAGTTCCACCACCGGCCAGTCGCTGCCCCACATCAGCCGGTCGGGGCCGAAGCAGGCCAGCAGGTGCTCCACGTAGGGGCGCAGGTCGCCGGCGGTCCAGTCGGGGGCGGCCTCGGTGACCAGGCCGGAGAGTTTGCAGCACCAGACGGTTTCAGCCGCGAGGCGGGCGATCTGGTCGGCCCAAGGTTGGAAGCCGTGCCTGGCGATGGCCGGCTTGGCGGCGTGGTCGATCACCACCGGCAGGTTTGGGTGGCGGCGGGCGAGGTCGGGCAGGAATTCCAGGTGGCGGGGTTGCACCAGCGCGTCGAGGCGCAGGCCAGCCGCCGTCATCGCGGTGAGCGCCGGTTGCACGTCGGCGCCGAGAATCCAGGCGGGGTCGTCGATGTCCTGTAGCATCGGGCGCAGGCCGACCAGCAGCTTGTCGGCGGCCAAGGCGGCGATGTGGCGCGGGGCGAACGGGCTGGCGAGATCGCTCCAGCCGACCACGCCGCGCACCAGCCCCGCTGAGGCGCGGGCAGTCTGCAGCAGGAAGCGGGTCTCGGCGTCGGTCGGAGCGGCCTGCACCAGGATGGTAGCGGTGATGTCGCCGAGCAGCGGGCGCAGATCGTCCAGGCCGTAGTCGCGGTGGATCGGCAGGTCGGTGGTCAACCAGTCATAGTCGCCGCGCTCGATCCGCCAGACGTGATGGTGGGCGTCAACGCGCATCATGGCGTCGGCGCCGCGTCGGGCAGCAGGCCGGCGTGGCGCAGGTCTGCCCACAGCACTGGCGGGATCGGCGCCTGCATCATGGCGGCGTTCTGGGTCGCCTCGGCGGCGGTGCGGGCGCCGGGGATCACGGCAGCGACCTGCGGATGAGCGGCGCAGAATTGCAGTGCCGCGGCTTTCAGATCGACGCGGTGGCGGGCGCAGACGGCGGCGATCGCCTGAGCGCGGGCGGCGATCTCGGGCGGGGCCGCCTCGTAGTTGAAGGTGGTGCCGCCGGCCAGCAGGCCGGAGTTATAGGGGCCGCCGAGCACGCATCTGACCCCGCGTGCGGCGCAGGCGGGGAACAGATCGGCCAGTGCGGTGTGGTCCAGCAGGGTGTAGCGGCCGGCGATCAGGAACAGGTCGGGCTCGGCCTGCTGCAGCGCCAGCAGGCAGGGCTCGACCAGGTTGACGCCGAGGCCCCAGGCGCGGATGACGCCCTGGCGGCGCAGATCGGTGAGCAGCCGGGCGGCGCCCTGCATCGCCTCGGCGAAACGGTCGCGCCAGGCGGCGCCGTGCCAGTCCTCCGAGCAGTCATGGATGTAGACGGTGTCGAGCCGCGACAGGCCAAGGCGTTGCAGGCTGTCCTCGATCGAGCGCTCGGCGCCGCTGGCGGAGTAGTCGACCACCCGGCGGAACGGCAAAGCGGCGACGAAGCCCTCGGCCTCGCGCGGCACGTCCTGGGCGGAGACCAGCCGGCGGCCGACCTTGGTGGACAGCGTGAAAGCGTCGCGCGGACGGCTACGCAGGAAGTCGCCCATGCGGTGCTCGGAGAGGCCGGCGCCGTAATGCGGTGCGGTGTCGAAATGGCGAATGCCGGCGTCCCAGGCGGCTTGCAGGCTGGCCTGGGCGTCGGCTTCGGCGACTTCGGTGAACAGGTTGCCGAGCGGCGCGCCGCCCATGCCCAGGGGAGCGGTCATGCGGTCACCGGGGGAATGGCGCCCTTGGTCAGCAGGATGTTGCCGTAGAAGCGGCGCTCGCCGGTGGCGACGATGGCATAAGCGGCTTCGGCGGCGGCGTAGAAGGCGTGGCGCTCCAGCATTTCGGCCGGTTTGGCGCCGTGGCGGGCCAGTTCGGCGTTCAGCGCCGCGATCACCGGCGGCGTGGCGGCAGGGTCGCCGACCACCTGCATCACCGCCGCCGGGTTGGCGATGAAATCGTCAAGCGGCAGCAACGACAACACCGCGGCCAGCGCCCGCGGCGCATCGGCGCCGGCAAGCTGGATGCAGCGGCGACCGCGCGTCGCCGGGTAGTTGGCATCGACCAGCGCGATGGTCTCACCGTGGCCCATTGCGGCGAGTGCATGCAGCAATTCGGGCGTGAGCAGCGGGTCGAGGCCGATCAGCATGGGTCACCCTCAGGGTTTTCATGACTGTAGCGCCGTGTTCGGCGGGGGGACACCCTTCCCACGGATGCGCTTCAGTGCGAATTTGTGCCGGTCACCAGGGAGACGCGCGATGGCCGATCAGATCACCGGATTATGGGCTGCCATGGCCACGCCGCTGGACGCCACCGGCGCGGTGGACCACGCCGGCCTGGCGCGGCACGGCAAGTGGCTGATGGAGCAGGGCTGCGACGGCTTGGTGCCGTTCGGCACCACCGGCGAGGGCACCTCGTTCTCCGGCGCCGAGCGGCTCGCCGCCGCCGAGGCGCTGCTGAAGGCCGGCATCGAGGCCGATCGCATCGCGCTGGGCACCGGCTGCCCGGCGGTGCCGGACACCATCGCGCTGAGCCGGGGCGCCATGGCGCTGGGCCTGACCCACGCGCTGGTGCTGCCGCCGTATTTCTATCGCGACGCGCCGGCCGAGGGGCTGGAGGACGCCTTCGCCGCGATCATCGACGGCGTCGGTTCCGACCGTTTCCGGCTCACCGCCTATCACATCCCGCAGGTCTCCGGCGTCGCGGTGCCGCCGCAGGCGCTGGGCGGGTTGCGCAAGCGCTACGGCCGCATCATGGCCGGGGTGAAGGACAGCAGCGGCGATTTCGACAGCTTCCTGGCGTTCCGCCGGGCGGCGCCGGAGATCGGCAGCATGGTCGGCGCCGAGGTGCTGATCAACCGCGCCAACGCGGCCGGCGGGGTCGGCACGATCTGCGGCATGGTCAACCTGGTGCCGGCGCTGGTGCGCGACATGTTCCAGCGCGCCGAGGCGGTGGGCGCGATGCAGGCCGCCTGCGACCTGATCGAGCAGCCGTTCATCGGCGTGCTGAAGGCGGCCCTGGCCTCGCTGTCCGGCGACGCCGCCTGGCGGGCCACCCGCGCGCCGCTGCGCCCGGCCGACCCGGCCCAGGGTGCGCGGGTGGCGGCCGGACTCAGCGCGTTGCTGGCACAGAAAGCGGCATGATCCTGCCGGCCAGCCTGCTGGCGGCCTCGGCCACAGCCGCGGCGCTCACCACGCTGACCCCGGGGCCGGCGTTCCTGATGATGCTCGGCATCGGCGCCTCGCAGGGACGCCGGGCGGGGGCCGGTTTCGTGTTCGGGCATCTGGCCGGCGACCTGCTGTGGTCGTCGCTGGCGCTGGTGGCGATCATCGGCGCGCGCTCGGCCGGTGGGCTGGCGTTCGACGTGCTGGGGCTGGTGTGCGGGCTGTATCTCGGCTGGCTCGGGCTGCGCGCGGTGGCCAGCACGCAGCGCGATGGTGCGCCGGTGACGCCGGTGGTGCGCCGGCCCTGGCTGCGCGGCGTGCTGTTCGGCCTGACCAACCCGAAGAGCTATCCGGTGGCGGTCGCCACCTTCACCGCCTTGCTGGCCGGCCATTCGGCGGTGCTGCACTGGGATGCGATGCCGCAACTGCTGGTGGCGGCGGTCGGCGGCTTCCTGCTGGCCGATGTGGTGCTGGTGGTGTTCGTCGGCACCACAGGGGTGCGCCGGCTGTATCAGCGGCACGAAATATGGGTGGTGCGCGCCGCCGGGCTGATCTTCATCGGTTTCGCCGCGCTGTCGCTGCTGAACGCGGCGCCGGGGCTGCGGCGGGCCTGGGCCGGGCGGTAAGGCAAGACTGGGGCACTGCCCCAGACCCCGCCAGGGGCTCGGCCCCTGGTGGGGTGCGGGGCAAAGCCCCGCTGCTTGCTTCCTCAGCGCCGGGAATCGCTCACGCGCGACCTTCCTCGACCGCGTGGCAGGCAACCTCGACATCGCCGACGGTGATATGCCTGGGCTTCTCCACCCGGCAGCGGTCATTGGCCAGCGGGCAGCGCGGATGGAACGGGCAACCAGAGGGCGGGTCGATCGGGCTCGGCACCTCGCCGCCGACCGGAGTGCGGGCGACACCGACCATCTCGAGGTCCGGGATCGCCTCCAGCAGCAGCCTGGTATAGGGGTGGCGCGGAGTGCGGAAGATCGTCTCGGCCGGGCCGATCTCGACGATGCGGCCGAGATACATCACCCCCAGCCGGTCGGCCATGTGCCGCACCACCGAGAGATTGTGGCTGATGAACAGGTAGGTCAGCCCGAGCCGCTCCTGCAACTCCTTCATCAGGTTGAGAATCTGCGCCTGCACCGACACATCAAGCGCGCTGGTCGGCTCATCGCAGACCAGGAAATCCGGCTCGCTGGACAGCGCGCGAGCGATCGAGATGCGCTGGCGCTGGCCGCCGGAGAACTCGTGCGGGTATTTCTCGCCGTCCGCCGCCGCCAGCCCGACCTGGGTCAGCAGTGCGCCGACCCGGGCGGTGATCGCCGCCTTGTCGGACAGCAGGCTGAAGGCGCGGATCGGCTCGGCGACGATGTCGTTCACCCGCCAGCGCGGGTTGAGCGAGGCGTACGGATCCTGGAAGATCATGTTCATCCGCCGGCGCAGCGCCGCCTGGGCGCGGGCGGCCGACAGGTGCTGGCCATAGAACCGCATGTCGCCGGCGCTGGGGGCGTAGAGCCCGACCGCCATCCGCGCCACGGTGGATTTGCCGCAACCGCTCTCGCCGACCAGCGCCAGCGTGGTGCCGCGCGGGATGCTGAAGCTGATATCGTCCACCGCCCGCAGATAGCGCTTCTGCTCGCGCGCCAGCAGCCGATGCAGCCAGGGGCGCGAGACGTCGAACAGCCGGGTGACGCCGGCCGCCTGCAGCACCGTGTCGGACATCGCCGTGTCAGACATCGCCGTATCAGACATGGGCGGCCTCCTCGGCGTAGAGCCAGCAGGCCGCCTGGGTGCGGCCGGCCGCCATCAGCTCTGGCCGCTCGATTCGGCAGCGGTCGAACGCCTTGTCGCAGCGCGGATTGAAGGCGCAGCCCTGCGGGATGGCGTTCAGCCGCGGCATCGCGCCGTCGATCTGCGCCAGCCGCTCCACCCGGTTGACCAGGCTCGGGATGCTGCCCATCAGCCCGACCGAGTAGGGGTGCGCCGGGTGCTTCACCACGTCGCGCACCGGGCCGATCTCGGCCAGCCTGCCGGCATACATCACCGCCACCCGGTCGGCGGTCTCGGCGATCACCCCCATGTCGTGGGTGACCAGCATCACCGAGGTGCCATGCTCGCGCACCAGGTTCCGCAGCAGCGCGATGATCTGCGCCTGGATCGACACGTCCAGCGCCGTGGTCGGCTCGTCGGCAATCACCAGCCGCGGCTCGGCACACAGCGCCAGCGCGATCACCACCCGCTGGCGCATGCCGCCGGAAAATTCATGCGGATAGGCGTCCACCCGCTCGCGCGCCGCAGGAATGCCGACATCCTCCAGCCATTTGATCGCCCGGGCGCGCGCGTCGCGGTCGCTGAGCGCCAGATGCGTCTGGATGGTCTCCACCAACTGCCGGCCGACCGAATAGAGCGGGTTCAACGTGGTCAGCGGGTCCTGGAAGATGGCGCCGATCTGCTTGCCGCGCAGCGGCCGCATCTGCTCGCGCGACAGATTATCGATTCGCTTGCCGTCCAGCAGGATGCGCCCGCCGCCGATCCGCCCGGGCGGCTCCAGCAGCCCGATGATCGCCGCCCCGGTCAGCGACTTGCCGGCGCCGCTCTCGCCGACCACGCCGAGGATCTCGCCCTGATCGATCGAGAACGACACCTCGTCCAGCGCCCGCAGCACGCCCCGCCTGGTGGGGAATTCGACGATCAGCTTTTCCACGTCCAGCAGACTCACGGCGCCGCCCTCCTATCGCAGTCGCGGGTTCAGCGCGTCGCGCAGCCAGTCGCCCAGCAGATTGATCGCCAGCACCATCACCGCCAGCATGATGCCGGGGAACAGGGTGATCCACCATTCGCCGGAGAACAGGAAGTCATTCCCGATCCGGATCAACGTCCCGAGCGACGGCTGGGTGACCGGCAACCCGACGCCGAGGAACGACAACGTCGCCTCGTCCAGCACCGCCAGCCCCAGATTGAGCGTCGCGATCACCAGCACCGGCCCCAGCACGTTGGGCAGGATATGGGTCGCCATGATCCGCGGCGAGGACAGCCCGATCACCCTTGCGGCCATCACGTATTCCCGCCCGCGTTCCACCAGCGTCGAGCCACGCACGGTGCGGGCGAATTGCGGCCAGCGGGCGATGCCGATGGCGAAGATCAGGATGTAGATCTGCATCTGGTCGACCACCGCGCGCGGCAGCACCACATGCGCCACGCCATCCACCAGCAGCGCGATCAGGATCGACGGGAAGGTGAGTTGCACGTCGGTCACCCGCATCAGCACGGTGTCGACGATGCCGCCCATGTAGCCGGCGATCAGCCCGACCGAAATGCCGACCACCAGCGAGAACAGGATCGACAGGAACCCGATCCACAGGCTGATCCTGGTGCCGTACATGATCGCCGACAGCACGTCGCGCCCCTGGTCGTCGGTGCCCAGCACATGCGCCACACTGCCGTCGGCCATGAAGGCGGGCGGCTGCAGGCTGTCCATCAGGCTGAGGCTGGCTAGGTTGAACGGATTGTACGGCGCCAGCCACGGCGCCCCCACCGAGCCGACGATACAGGCCAGCACCGCCAGCGCCGAGATCATCGCCACCGGCGAGTGGCGGAAGCTGTAGGCGAAATCGCTGTCGAGGAAGCGCGTCAGCATCTCAGTGCCCTCCCCCGCCGCGGCTGACCCGCAGCCTCGGGTCCACCGCGTAGTACAGCAGATCAACCAGCAGGTTGATCACCACGAACACCACCGCGATCAGCTGCAGATAGGCGGCCATGATCGGCATGTCGGCGGCGGTGATCGACTGCACCAGCAGCAGCCCCATGCCAGGCCACTGGAACACCGTCTCGGTGACGATCGAGAACGCCACCAGCCCGCCGATCTGCAGTCCGATGATGGTGATCACCGGCACCAGCGTGTTCTTCAGGGCATGGCCGAAATTGATCGCCCGCTCCGACAGGCCGCGGGCACGGGCGAACTTCACGTAGTCGCTGCGCAGCACCTCCAGCATCTCCGAGCGCACCAGCCGCATGATCAGCGTCATCTGGAACAGCCCCAGCGTGATCGCCGGCAGGATCAGCGCCTTCAGCCCGCTCCAGGTCAAAAACCCGGTGCTCCAATGGGCGAACTGCACCACGTCGCCGCGCCCGAAACTCGGCAGCCAGCCCAGCAGCACCGAGAACACCAGGATCAGCAGGATGCCGATCAGGAAGGTCGGCAGCGACACGCCGAGCAGCGAGAACACCATGAAGATGCGCGAAACGAAGGAATTGCGGCGGATGCCGGTGTAGACCCCCATCGGCACGCCGATCACCACCGCCAGCACCGCCGAGGTCAGCGCCAGTTCCACCGTCGCCGGCAGCCGCTCGGCGAGCAGCACGCTGACCGGCCGCGCCATGCGGTAGCTGATGCCGAAATTGCCGTGCAGCGCCGCCCACAGATAGTCCAGGTATTGCACGAAAAACGGCTTGTCGAGGCCAAGGGTATGCACCAGCGCGATGCGTTGCGCCTCGGTGAAATCCTGCCCGAGCATCGTCGTCACCGGGTCGCCGACGAAGGCGAACATCGCGAACGAGATGAAGCCCACCACCAGCAGCACGGGGATCGACTGCAGGATGCGCGAGAAGATGAAGGCGAACATGGGCAGCGTAGGTCCTTGCCGGGCGACGGGATGGGCCGAAGCCCGTTCTTATGGCAGGCGGCGCACGGTGGAAACCCCGCGCGGTGTTACACAGGCGCTCAATCGGGCTCCGGTTCAAAAATCTGCGGCCGTTCGCCGGTCCACTCGCTGACCAGGGTGAAGCCCACGCCCAGCAGCACCGGGCCGACGAAAACCCCCAGCAATCCAAACGCCAGCGCGCCGCCAAGCACGCCGAGCATGGTCAGCAGGAACGGCAGTTGCGCGCCACGGGCGATGAAATACGGCCGGATCACCGAATCCGCACCACTGACCGCGATGATCCCGTAGAGAAACAGCGCGATCCCCCAGCCGATATGCCCGGTGGTGGCCAGCCACACCGAGGCCGGAATCCACACCACCGGCGCGCCGATCGGCAGCACCGACAGCCCGCCGGCGATCACCCCCAGCAGCACCGGGCGCGGCACGCCGGAGAGCCAAAGGCCGAATATCGTCAGGATGCCCTGCACCACGGCGGTGCCGAGCAGCCCGTAGACCACACCACGGATGGTCGCCCCGGTCACCTCGATCAGCCCGCCGGCCCTGGGCCCGGCAATCCGATGGATCAGCACGGTCAGCCGCTCGGCCAGCACGTCGCCCGAAGCATAGAGGAAGAACGCCACCACCAGCGCCAGGATGAATTCCAGCACGCCGTTGGCCAGCCCCACCAGCAGCCGCAGCCCGAACTCGGCGGCCATGCCGAAATAGGGCTGGAAGAACGCCACCATCACGTTGAGATCGGCGGCCCAGCTCTCCCACAGCCTGGCGACGGTGTCGCCGACCACCGGCATATGCTCCACCCAGGTCGGCGGGCCGGGCAGGCCGGCAGCCAGCAGGCCTTGCAGCAGTTTTTGCAGTTGCCCGGCATCATCGGCCCCGCCCGGCACCGCCAGCCCCATCGGCAGCACCACCACCACGGCGGTGATGAACACCATCGCACCAGCCGCCACCACACGCGGCAGATGCAGCCGGGTGCGCAGCCAGATGAACACCGGCCAGGTGGTGAAGGTCAGGATCGCCGCCCACAGGATGGCCGAGAAGAACGGGTAGAGCACCACCGTGCACCCGATCGCCACACCCCCGAGCAGCAGGGCCATCAGCACGCGTTCCGCCGTCATTGCCGTCCACGCCCCGTTGGTCCCGCCGCAGATATCCAACAAGCGCTCCGGAAGTTCAACGGTCTTGCCGATTTTGCGCCGCGCCATCGCGTCGTGGTAGCGCTAACGGCGGGCGATCTGGTCAAGCGGTGTGCCGGCGGCTAGCTTGCCCCCGCGCCGCGCATACCCGAGGAGGTACCACCATGCCCCGCCTGGCCGCCAATCTTTCCATGATGTTCAACGAGGTGCCGTTCCTGGACCGCTTCGACGCCGCCGCCCGCGCCGGCTTCAAGGCGGTGGAGTTCCTGTTCCCCTACGAGTATCCGGCCGCCGAACTGAAGCGCCGGCTGGACGCCAACGGGCTGCAACTGGTGCTGTTCAACATGCCGCCCGGCGACTGGGCGGGCGGCGAGCGCGGGCTGGCCAGCCTGCCGGGCCGCCAGGCGGAATTCCGCACCAATGTCGGCCGCGCGCTGGAATACGCCACCGCATTGGGCTGCAAGCTGGTGCACAGCATGGCCGGCATACCGCCCGCCGGCACCCCGCCGGTGACCGCCGCCGCGGTGTTCGCGGCCAACATCGCCTGGGCCGCCGAGCGCGCCGAGGCCGCCGGCGTGCGGCTGGCACTGGAGCCGATCAACCATCGCGACATGCCCGGCTACCACCTCAACACCATGCAGCAGGGTGCCGACGTGATCGCGGCGATCGGCGTCGAGCGGGTCGGCCTGCAATTCGACCTCTACCACTGCCAGATCACCGAAGGCGACATCACCAAGCGGATCGAGAAGCTGCTGCCGGTGATCGCCCATATGCAACTGGCCGACGTGCCGGATCGCCACGAGCCCGGCACCGGCGAAATCGGCTGGGACTACGTGCTGCCACGCATCGACGCACTGGGCTACCAGGGCTGGATCGGCTGCGAATACCGCCCGGCCGGAGACACCGTGGCCGGGCTGGCATGGCGCAAGCGCTACAAAGTCTAAGCAAGCGGTTCTTTTTTGAAAAAAAGAACCAAAAAACTTTTTATCCGCCTTGCAACGCCGAGGCGCGGAGATTCCGGAGTCTCCAAAATGGATGAAAAGTTTTTTTGCTTCTTTTTGTTCACAAAAAGAAGACCTTCCTCTTCCTTCCAGGAGACAAACTCATGAAAATCGGATTCATCGGTCTCGGCATCATGGGCGCTCCCATGGCCATGAACCTGCGTGCTGCCGGGCATCAGTTGATCGTGCCGGACCGTCGCAGTCTCTCGCAGGAGATGCGGGCCGCCGCCCAGGTGGTGTCCGATGCCGCCGCGGTGGCCGAGGCCGCCGAGACCATCATCCTGATGGTGCCCGACACTCCCGATGTCGAGGCGGTGCTGTTCGGCGCGCATGGCGTCGCCGAGGGGCTGTCGGAAGGCAAGCTGGTGATCGACATGTCCTCGATCAGCCCGATCGCCACCAAGGATTTCGCCGCCCGGATCAACAAGATGGGTTGCGATTATCTGGACGCCCCGGTGTCCGGCGGCGAGGTCGGCGCCAGGCAGGCCAGCCTGACCATCATGGTCGGCGGGCCGGATGCGGCGTTCGCCCGCGCCGAACCGCTGTTCCAGTTGATGGGCAAGAACATCACCCATGTCGGCTCGGAGAGCGGCGACGGCCAGACCTGCAAGGTGTGCAACCAGATCATCGTGGCGCTCAACATCCAGGCGGTGGCCGAGGCGCTGACCTTCGCGCGCAAGGCCGGCGCCGACCCGGCCAAGGTGCGCAAGGCGCTGATGGGCGGTTTCGCCTCCTCGCGCATCCTGGAGGTTCATGCCGAGCGGATGATCAACCGCACCTTCGCCCCCGGCTTCCGCATCAAGCTGCACCAGAAAGACCTCAACCTGGCGTTGAGCGCCGCCAGGGCGATGGACATGGCGCTGCCCAACACGGCAATCGCCCAGCAGATGTTCTCGGCGGTGGCGGCCCAGCCAGGCGGCGCGGACCAGGACCATTCGGCCCTGGTGCGGGCGATCGAGGCGATGGCCGCGGTCACCCCGTAAGCGCCGGCCGGCGCGACGTGCCTCTCACCAAGGCACGCCGCATCGCCATGGCAAGCACGATCAAAGTATCAATTTGTGTGAAATAGTCCCAAAATCTACGTTGAAATAACCCGCTCTTAACGCTATTCATGGAGCAAGTGCCAGATTCTGAGACGTTCGGGCGGCTGGCCGGCAGGGGATGGACCGCATGCGTTTCACCGAAATCGGCCAGCAACTGCGTGCCTATCGCCTCGAATCGGGCCTGCGGGCAGAGGAAATCGCCGCCCGCCTCGGCGTCTCCCGGGCGGCGCTGTATCGCTACGAAAAAGGCGAGGTGATCAAGCTCGACACCATCAACCGGCTGGCCGAATTGCTGAAAATCTCACCGCTGTCGCTGCTGGGCATCGGCGTCGAATACTACAGCCGGCCGATCGGCTATCAGGAGCGGCTGCGCCAGATGGAGGAGACCGCCGACCAGATCCTCCAGGTCGACGGCCCGCTCTGCTACCTCACCACATCGGAAAACTACGACCGGGTGCTGGCCAACGCGTTCGACGAAGCCGCCGATGACGCGCCCGACCCGATGGCCGCCCGCGCCGCCGCCGAGCAGGTGCTGGGCATCCTGGCGGCGCGCAAACGGATGTATGCGATGCGCAAGCCGGGCATCATCGCCATCGTCGCGATGTCCCGCCTGCGCGCCCTGGTCACCGAGGGGATCGCCCGCGGCATCCCGCTTTCCGAGCGTGGCCGCCGGCTGTGCCGCGACGTGGCGCTGGCCGAGGTGGAGAACATCGCCACCCTGATGGAGGCCGAGCCGATGGGGTTGCAATTCGGCCTGCTGCCGAGCGGCGAGCCAACCACCCGGTTCCAGATCCTGCGCGACCGCGACCGTGCCAGCCTGGCGATCAACGGCTATCAGGCCGACACCATGCCGGCCGCGGCCCCCGGCGTGGCGATGATCACCGCCGCCGACGAGGCGATCACCGCCCATCAGCGGGTGGCCGAAGCGATGTGGCGCGAGGCGGTCAAGGGCCCGGCCGCCGCCCGGCTGGTCCGCCAGGCGGCTGCCAGCATGGCGCCAGCCTGACCGGGCGGCCGGTGATCACGCCGCCGGGCGGGGTGGGCAGGCGCCTCGCCGTGGCATAGTCTGCGCCGCCCACCACCAAGGCAGTGCGCATGACCGAACGCCTCTATCTCGACGCCTCGCAGGCGCAAACCACCGATGCCAGCGTGCTCGGCGCCGATGCAACCGGCATCGTGCTCGACCGCACCGTGTTCTACGCCCGCTCCGGCGGCCAGCCGGGCGATGTCGGCGTGATCACCTGGCCCGGTGGCACCTGCGCCATCGCCGACACCATCAAGGGCGACGGCGAAACCATCCTGCACATCCCCGCCGAGGGCGCAGCACTGCCGCCGGTCGGCGCCACCGTGCAAGCGGTGCTCGACTGGCCGGCCCGCCAGCGCCTGATGCGCATGCACTCGGCGCTGCATCTGCTGTGCGCCGTGCTGCCCGGCGTCGCTGTCACCGGCGGGCAGATCGGCGCCGAACGCTCGCGGCTGGACTTCAACATGCCGGACCCGCCGGACAAGCAGGCGATCGAGACCGCGCTGAACGCACTGATCGCCGCCGACCACCCGATCAGCAGCGAATGGGTCGACGAATCGGTGCTCGACACCAATCCGGAGATGGTCCGCACCCTGTCGGTGAAGCCGCCGCGCGGCACTGGCCGGCTGCGGCTGGTGCGCATCGGCGCCGGCGATAAGCCGATCGACCTGCAACCCTGCGGCGGCACCCATGTCACCCACACCGGCGAAATCGGCGCGATGACGATCGCCAAGATCGAGAACAAGGGCAAGATGAACCGCCGCATCGTCCTCGTCCCTGCCAGCTAGGAGCCTCCCATGCCGTCCCCCATCGTCAGCACCGCCTGGCTCGCCGAGCATCTGGGCGACCCCAAGCTCGTGATATTCGACACCACCAAATACCTGCCCAACGAGCCGAAGGACGGCCGCACCGAATTCCGCGCCGGCCATATTCCCGGCGCCCGCTTCTTCGACATCGACGACATCGCCGACCCCGATACCACGCTGCCGCATATGGTGCCGACACCAGGCCGTTTTGCCGCAAAAATGGCCAGCCTGGGCGTCTCCAACGCCAGTTTTTGCGTGTTCTACGACCAAAAAGGCCTGTCCTCGGCCGCCCGCGGCTGGTGGATGATGGGCCTGTTCGGCCACGACGCCGCCGCGGTGCTGGATGGCGGATTGCCGAAATGGCGCGCCGAATCCCGCCCCACCGAAACCGGCGAACCACCCGCCGCCGCACCAGCAGAATTCCGCCCGGACTGGCGGCCGACCCGGGTGCGCGGTATCGGCGATCTGCTGGCCAATCTCGCCGGCAAGGCCGAACTGGTGCTCGACGCCCGCGCCGCCGGCCGGTTCACCGCCGCCCAGCCGGAGCCGCGCGCCGGCATGCGTTCCGGCCATATCCCCGGCGCCGCCAACCTGCCCTATACCGAGTTGCTGGCGCCCGACCAGACGCTGCTGCCGCCGGCCCAACTGCGCGCCCGCCTCGCCGCCGCCGGGGTGGATGGCAGCCGCCCGGTGGTCACCAGCTGCGGCAGCGGCGTGACGGCGACCATCCTCACCCTCGCGATGACGTTGGCCGGCTTGCCGGCCGGCGCCGTCTATGACGGATCGTGGACTGAATGGGGCGGCCGCCCCGACACCCCTGTGGAGACCTGAGCCAGATGGCCGACGACATCACCCCACCCGGCAAGGCCGGCTTCTACACCCGCCTGTCGCATGCCGGGCGCGCCGGCACCAATGTGCGCGGCTTCGTCAATCCGCCGGTCTATCGCGGCTCCACCATGCTGTATCCGAAGATGGCGGACCGGGTGGCCGCAGCCGGTGAGCGGCTGGAGCAGAAGGCGCATTACGGCACCGGCGGCGGGCCGACCCATTGGCCGCTGGAGAACATCATTGCCGAGATCGAGGGCGGCACCCGCTGCCAGATCGTCTCCACCGGACTGGCGGCGGTGACGGTGCCGCTGCTGGCCTATCTGAAGGCCGGCGACCACATGCTGATGCCGGACAGCGCCTATGGCCCGACGCGCAATTTCTGCGACAATTTCCTCAACCGCTTCGGGGTCGCGACCACCTATTACGACCCCTGCATCACCGCCGAGGCGCTGGCGCCGATGTTTCAGCCCAACACCACGGTGCTGTACACCGAGAGCCCCGGCAGCCACACCTTCGAGGTGCAGGATGTCCCGGCGCTGGCCGCCCTGGCCCACACCAAGGGCGCCAAGGTGCTGATGGATAACACCTGGGGCATCCACTACTTCCAGCCGTTCAAACACGGTGTCGATGTGTCGATCCAGGCGCTGACCAAATATGTCTGCGGCCACTCCGACGTGCTGCTCGGCAGCATCACGGTGAACTCCGCCGAGGACTGGGCGCGGGTGCGCGGCACCGCCAGCACGCTGGGGCAATATGCCAGCCCCGACGATTGCTGGCTGGCGCTGCGCGGCGTCCGCACCATGGGCGTCCGGCTGGACCGGCAGCAGGCTTCGGCGCTGGAAGTGGCGCGCTGGCTGGCCGCCCGTAACGAGGTGGCGCAGGTGCTGCACCCGGCCCTGCCCGGCGCCCCCGGCCACGCCATCTGGAAGCGCGATTTCACCGGCGCCTGCTCGCTGTTCGGCGTGGTGTTCAAGGCCGGCATCACTCAGAAGCAGGTGCACGCGATGGCCGACGCGCTGCAATTGTTCGGCAAGGGCGCGTCGTGGGGCGGCTTTGAGAGCCTGGCGCTGCCGACCAGCGGCTTCATCACCCGCACCGCGCGTTCCGGCGAATTCGGCGGCCAGATGATGCGGCTGCATATCGGCCTGGAAGACCCGGCCGACCTGATCGCCGATCTGGCCCAGGGGCTGGAGGTGCTGACGACGACCGCCGCGTAGCCTGCCGCCTCACGGGTCGCGGCGCTGGCCTTCCAGCGTCGCGGCCAGGGTGGTTTGCAGGTCTGCCGGCACGGTGCGGCGCAGCGCGTCAAACAGATCGTGCATCCGCCGCCTGGTGTCATAGAGCTGGTCGAGCAGCGCCAGCACCACCGGCAGCGCGTGCTCGTCCACCTCCATCTCGTCGCGCAGTTCCAGGATCAGCCGGACCCGCGCGACGTCGATCTCCTGGAACATATAGCCGCCGGCCTGGGCGTCCGGCCGCACCCAGGCATTGCCGATCCAGCGCTCCAGGTCGTCGCGGCGCAGGCCGGGAATTCGGGTGATGACCATCTCGATGCTGATCATGGGCCCTCCTCCATTGCAGCGCGGGGATCGCTGTCGTGTTCCGGCTTCCAGTCGCGCAGGAAGGCTTCCAGTGCGGCATCGGGGCGGCCGATCACCACCCGCAGCTTGGCCCGCAGATCGCCGGCCGGCAGCGTGCCATGGGCCGGCACGCCGCGACCGCGCAGCCGCAACTCGGTGCCGGTGTCGGAATGCGGCGGGACGCGCATCCGCACCACGCCGCCGGGGGTGGGGATCTCCACCGGCCCGCCCAACACCGCCTCGCTCAGCCGCACCGGCAATTCGAGACTGATATTCTGGCCGTCACGGACGAACAGCGGATGCGCGGCGACGCGGATTTCGATCAGCGCATCGCCGGCCGGCCCGCCATGCCGCCCCGGCCCGCCCTGGCCGCGCAGCCGCAGCACCTGGCCGTCGGTGGTGCCGACCGGGATCTTCACATCCAGCGTGCGGCCATCCGGCAGGGTGAGCCGCCGCACCGCGCCGTTCACCGCGTCGAGAAACGCCGCGGTCAGCACATAGCGCTCGTCGTGGCCACGCCGGGGCCGGGTGTCGCCACGGGCCTCGTCGGTGAACATCGAGCCGAACATGTCGTCGATATCCGCCTGGCTCCAGCTTTCCGGCTGCGCCCCGTGCGCGCCGTAGCGGCGGCCGCCCGCCGCCTCGGCATGCTCGCGATAGGAATGCCGCGGCGGTGCCTCCTGGCCGGAAGCATCGATCTCGCCACGGTCGAAGCGGCCGCGCTTCTCGGGGTCGGACAGCAGTTCGTTGGCCGCCGAGACCAGCTTGAACCGGGCCTCGGCGGCCTTGCTGCCGGGGTTGAGGTCGGGATGGTGCTGCTTGGCCAGCTTGCGATAGGCACTGCGAATCTGCGCCTGGCTCGCGTCGCGCGCGACTCCCAGGGTCTGGTAAGGATCTTCCGGTTTTGCCATCGCCGGAAAATGGCCCCGTCCGCCCGGCATTGCAACGGCTTGCCGATTGCAGCGGTCGCGGATGTGGTCTTCGCTTGACGCGACGGGTCCGCTCAGGAACGGTTGGATACGTGTGGAAAAGGAAATGCCGATGTTTCCGGCCAGAGACCAGCTGAAAATCTGCTTCGCCCATATCGCCTATCAGTTCGAGGCGCAGTTCGCCGCCCGGCAGACCGGCATCGCCGCCTTCCAGGTGGCGACCCGCGAGGCGTTGGAGGCGCGGATCGGGGAGGCCGATGTGCTGGTGATCTCCGGCTTCTGGAACAACGCGCTGCTGCCGCAGGCCGGCAAGCTGAAATTCATCCAGTCGATCAGCGCCGGGGTGGACCAGTACGGCAAGGCCGAACTGGCCGCCGCCGGGGTGCGGCTGGCCAGCGCCCAGGGCGCCAACGCGCGGGCGGTGGCCGAGCATGCGCTGTCGCTGATCCTGGCGCTGGCGCGGCGGCTGCCGGAGGCGCGTGACAACCAGGCGCGGCATGTCTGGCGCGGCATGATCGGCGACCTGACCAAACGCGAGGACGAGTTGGGCGGCAAGACCCTGCTGGTGGTCGGGCTGGGGCGGATCGGCGCCAGGCTGGCGACGCTGGGCCGGGCGCTCGACATGCATGTGATCGGCGTCAAGCGCGACCCGTCGCACGGCGGCGATGCGGCCGACGAGGTGGTCGGCCTGGATGGGCTGGCCGCCGCCCTGCCGCGCGCCGACTACGTGGCGCTGACCTGCCCGCTGACGCCGGAGACCACCGGGCTGATCGACGCGGCCGCACTCGGCCGGATGAAGCCCTCGGCCTTCCTGGTCAATTGCGCCCGCGGCAAGGTGGTCGACGAGGCGGCGCTGACCGACGCGCTGCGCCGCCGCCTGATCGCCGGCGCCGGCATCGATGTCACGGTGGAGGAGCCGCTGGCCGAGACCTCGGCGCTGTGGGGCATGGAGAATGCGCTGATCACCCCGCATACCGGCGGCGAGACGCGCAGCTACGAGACCAACATCATCGACCTGATGATGGAGAATCTGGAGCGGCTGTGGCGCGGCGAGACGGCGCTGAAGAACCAGGTGGTGTGACCCAGGGTGAGAGCGGGCTGCGCGCCGCCCTCGGCACCCCGCGGCCAGCGGGCGTCGAGATCGCGCGGCTGGTGCCGCCGGAGGCCAGTTGCGCGGTGCTGAACTGGCCGCAGCCGGCGGATGATGACGAGGAACCGGTGCCGACACCGATCGTGGCGGCGCTGTGTGCGGCGTTGAACGCGGCGGCGGCGGGCGGCGGGCTGGCGTTCCGCTGGCACGACCAGCAGCCGCTGCCGGCCGGCGCGCCGACCTATCACCCGGCGCCGCGCCGGTCGCTGGCCGACCGGCTGCTCGGCTGGGCGTGGCCGAACCGCGCCACACGCTTTGGGGTGATCGTCACCGGCGATGCCGCGCTGGCGCCGGCGCTGTTCGCCTGGGTCGGCTGGGATTTCGGCGCCCAGATGGTGCTGGTGCATGGCGCCGAACCAGGCGACGCCGCCCGGGCAGTGGCGGCATTGCAGCGCGGCCAGGACTGGCGCCGCACGCCGCTGCCGCAGGGCACAAGGCTGCTGTTCGGCGGCGGCCATGACGGCGCGTTCGGGCTGGTGGCGGCACCCGATGCGGCGGCGCTGCAACGGTTTTGCGCCGCCGCCGGCGCGGCGATCGACGGAGAGGCAGCATGAAGATCACACGCGCCGGCCTGGCGGTGGCACTGGCCTGTTTCGGCTGCGCGCCGCTGGGCGCCACCACCGAACCGCACCCAACCACCGAACGCCAGGTGGCGACCGCACCGGCCGCCGCCGAATCCGGCCTCAGCGTGAATGAAGCGGCGGCGATGGCCGCGCTCTACCAACAGCTCTGCCTGCAAAGTTTCCCGACCGCGGCCGCGCTGGCGGCGGCGCTGCGGCCGCTGGACGCCACCGAACTCGCGCCGCGCGAGGTGACCGGCTACCTGCACGCCGACCCCGGCCGGGCATGGCGGCTGCAGGTCGGCGCGGTGCGCTACATCCTGACCGTGGAGGACCCGCCCTTCCACACCTGCGCGCTGCGGCGCATGACCGCCGCCGGCCTGCCGGACGACAGCGCCTATGCCGCGGTGGTGCGCGCCTACGCCCGGGCGCACGGGCTTGCGATCAAGCCGCTGCCGAAGCAGGTCATCCCGCTGTCGGGCGCCGCCGACCTCACCGCGTTCTCCATCGTCCTGGCGCCACCGGGCGCCAGGACGGCGCGCGAGACCAGCCTGCTGCTGCTGACCAATTATCACGGCCACCTGGACCGCCAAAAATGGCCGCAGCTGGGCGACGGCCCGGGCATTGAGGTGCGCATGGCACACCAGATCGTGCAGCCGTTCCGCATCGATACGCTGCCATAAGAGCGGCCGCGCAGCAGCGGCCACCCGCATTGTCGCCGGCAGGATCGGCGTCTGCCGACCGATCGATGCGCTGTCCCGCATCGGGCGCGACGAAAATAAATTCGTGCGACCGCAAACCGTAATGCGGTTCACGCCAAATTCACGCTACCATCGTTACGCATATTTGGAATCGCCGCATTATGGACGAACGCCTCATCGCCCGAGTGATGGACGACATCTACGCCGCCGCGCTGGCTCCGGCGCATGTGCCAACCATGCTGCACGGGCTAAGCCGGGTGTTCCGCAGCCATTTCGCCGACAGCTACACCCGCAGCGACGATTACACCCGCCATCACGGCGTCGCAGTCGGGCTGGATCAGGCGGACTACCAGGACGAATTTCTCGGCATCTGGAGCCGCCGCAACGTCTGGGGCAAGAAGCATCCGGTAAGGCTGGCCGGCGAGATCGTCACCACCGGCCAGATGGTGCCCAAGCAGGACCTGCTGCGCAGCGAGATGTACAACGAATACCTGCACCCGCGCGGCCTGCATGAGGGCCTGCGGCTGGCGATCTGGGCCGGCGACGGCACGATCGAGGATATCTCGCTGCTGCGCCCCTGGTCCGCCGGCCCGTTCGAGGGCGAGGATATCCGCCTCGCCCACATGCTGCTGCCGCATCTGCAACGCGGCGCCACGGTGGCGCGCCGGCTGCGTCGGGCCGACGCGCTCGCCGAAACCGGCCTCGCCGCACTCGATGCGGTGGCCCACGCCGCGTTCGTGCTGGATGGCGCCGGCCGGGTGCTGCACATGAACGGCACCGCCGAACGACTGGCGGCCGGCCGCGACGGACTGGAGATCACCGCTGCCAAGCTGGCGGCGACCAGTGCCGCCGCCGCCCCGGCGCTGGCCCGCCTGACGCTGCTGGCCGCCGGCACCGCCGACGCGCCGCCGCTGTCCGGCAATCTGCGGCTGCAGCGTCCCTCCGGCCGGCCCGACCTGGTGGTGATCGCCCAGCCGGTGGGCCAGGCCGAGGGTTGGGCGCTGGCCACCCCGCGCGGCGTGCTGCTGATCGCCAGCGACCCGAGCGCCGAGGGTGCCGCGAGCAGCGGCCAACTGCAGGCGCTGTATGCGCTGACCCCGGCCGAGGCGACCGTGGCGCTCGACCTGCTGATCGGCCGGGAAGTCGCCGAAATCGCCCGCCATCGCGGCCGCAGTGTCGCCACCATCCGCACCCATTTGGCCCGGCTGCTGGAAAAGACCGGCACCAACCGGCAGGTCGACCTGATCCGCGTGCTGCTGCGGGTGCCATTCTCCGGCCGGGCCGGCGCGGAAGCCGCGGCGCCATGCGGTAACTGACGCGCGGGCTCTCGATGCCGCGACGATCCGGCCGCCGCAACCTCGCCCCGATCACCGTACCGCCCGGTGGCGCCTGTCCGCAGCCCGGTTACCAGCCGTTCAATTCACCGCTGCCGCCACCTTGCGTATCACCAGCCCGACCGTCTCCACCACATTGGCGCTGCTGGCCGCCGCGAATGCCGCCTCCTCCTGGGTCATCTCGCCATTGTCGAACCGGCGCGACCAGTCGCCATGCAGCGCATTGGTCAGGGTGACGATCTCGAAATCGATATCCAACTCCTCGGCCAGCGGCGTGAACGCCTCGCCGCTGTCGCGATACGCCACGCAGTTGGCCTTGCTGAACAGCCCGAACACCCCCTGGTTGATCACCCGCACATTGGCCGGATCGTCCCAGAACAGATCGGAGCGATGATGCGGCGCGGTCAGGTCGATGGTGCCACCGGGCATCAGCACCCGATGCATCTCGCTGACCACCGCCAGAAACACCGCCGGGTCCTGCCCGACCTGCTGCAGCACGTTATGCGCCACGATCTCGGCGACCGAATCCGCCTCGAACGGCCAGGGGGTGACCTCGAGGTCCCACACCAGATCGGGTTCCACCGCCTCGCGCCGGTCGATGTTGACATAGCCTTCGCGCCTGGCGCGGCCACAGCCGAGATTGAGTTTCATGACGATGCTGTCCTGCTGGAATTCGCGCCGGAGCATGCTGCCTTCAGGGCGGCGAAGGCAACATGCTGCAGCCTGTTGTTTCAACCCGCGGCGCCGACCCCCGGTCTGCCGCCGCCGCTCATGGCACTGCAACCCCGCCGGCGGTCACGGCTTGCGCATGACCATGCTGACATGCTGAACCACGTTCCAGCTGTCATTCGCCGCCCGGTCGATCTGCTCAGTGGTGAGTTCACCGGCGGAAAACCGATGCGCCCAGTTGCCCAGCAGATGATTTTCGATCGAGACAATCTCGAAATCCACCCCCAGTTCCTCGGCCAGCGGTGAGGCCGGCACCCCGGCCGCGACGAACGCCGCGGCATAGCCGCTGCCGAACCGCGCCATGCCCTGCGGGGTGATCGGCCGCACATTGGTCGGGTCGCTCCAGTAGTCGTCGCAGCGCGGATGCACGGTGATGATGTCGATGGTGCCACCCGGCCGCAGCACGCGATACAACTCGCGCATCACCGCGTAGAACACCGGCGGCCGGCGCCCGAGATGGGTCAGCACATGATGCGCCACCACCTCCTCCACCACGTTGTCGTCAAACGGCCAGGGGGTGCGCTCCAGGTCCCACACCAGGTCCGGCGCATAGCGCGCCTGGCGGTCGACATTGATATAGCCATCGCGCCTGGCGTCGCCGCAGCCGATGTTCAGCTTCATGCTCTCCGGCCTCCGGAAGGGTCGCGTCCATCGGGCCCGGCGCACATGGCCCCGGCTCCCGCGGCGTGCATAGCATGCCTCGCGGTGCCGGAGCCATGGCCGGAACGCCGCTCCCCCGAGACGGCGCACCGAGGTCGATCATCAGGGGCGATCGTTGATATCGCGTATCGCTGGCGGCCGCCGCCCTGCCGGGTGCAGATCGTCCGGCGGATCATGCGCCGGCATGGTGCAATCGGCATATCTCGCCGGTGCTGATGCGGCGGAGAAGCACCTCAGAAGGCTCGCGTTGATGCGACCGTCCGGGCCTGCACTGCCAGGGGTTTCCGGACCTACGCCATATCCGATGGGCATACGCTCTCCGACCGGCCGCATCTGGCAGCCTCCAGGATTATCGAACACCATAACTTCATCTGGTCAGACCTCATCGCCCCAGGCGGCCCGGCCACGGTGCTGACAAGCCAGGAACTGCTGTCCGAGCCTGCGGCGAGATAGCCACATCGTTACGATAACGCGGCGAGCACTGCGCGAATACAGGAGATTTGCATCACCGATTTCAAGTCGAAAGGGCGGCTTTTGAGGGAACTGGCGCGCGCTGATCGTGCGACGTTCCAAGCGGAAGCTTACCTGCGCAACCGGCGCTCATCGTGATCCGGCATGGCCACGCTTCAGGTAAAAATCGACGGGGTGAAAATGAGCGAAGCGTTAGCAGCCACCGTTCATCGGGTTCAATTTCCTCCGTCCGAGCCTGCGTTATGTGACATCTGCAACCGTAGGCCTGCTTGCGGCCCTCGTGCCGCCACTGGTCATAAACGTCGCGGCGCCGGCTGATCCCGCCAGCTTCTTTTCCGTGGCGAACGGGCTGAGGCCGAGCCAGGCCTGCATGTTCTGCGCAATCTCGCGTTCGCCGGTGAGCTTCAACGCACCGCTGTCCACACTGTCACGGATCGTCTCCAGACCCATCCAGATCGCCGTCATGGTCCGTAAATCGACGTTGACGTAGAGGTCGACGTCATAGCCGGGGTCGACCGAGCAAAGGTCGACGTCGGCATCGGGTTCCACCACCAACCACCATTGCCGCCGCGCGCTGGGTTGGTCGGTGTAGCTGAAGTGGACGACGCTCCGCCTGCGTGGCAGCGGCGTCGGATCGAGATTGCGGCGCATGTCCCACATCAGCAGCGAGGGATCGAGATTTCGCAGCGACAGCGTCGTATCGACCCAGCGCTGGCCCCACTTGCCGATTGCTTCGATCACCGGCTGCAAATCCCGTCCCGCCCGCGTCAAGTGGTATTCGAACACGCCCGGCGCGGCGTTCGAGGCGATCCGCCCGACAATCCCGGCCTCCTCCAATGCCTTCAGCCGGTTCGACAGCAGCGCCGGCGACATTCGCGGCACGCCCCGGCGCAGATCGTTGAAGCGGGTCGAGCCGGCGACCATTTCCCGGAGCAGGACGACCGTCCAGCGCGTGCACAACACTTCGGCGGCCATCGCCACCGGACAGAACTGCTTGTAACTGGCTTGCGTCATGGCAGACCCCGCGCCGCTTGCATTCAGGACCATATGCCTCGCGGCCGGGCCTGCCTAGTTCAATTTCCATAGCTGGCGAGTTCAGTTGCTGAACTAGCCGCCGGTGGCGCAATCGTCCAGGTTCGCGGTGCGCTTACCTCGCTTCGGCCCGGATCCAAACCGGGGCACGGCGGCGGGGCCCATTCACCCGGAGGAAGGTCATGGACAAAGAAGCCATCGGCAAATTCGGTCAGGCCCTGCGCGGCGAACTGATCGGGCGGAGCGATCCGCAATTCGACAGCGCCCGCAAGCTTTACAACGCGATGATCGACAAGCGGCCGCTGCTGATCGCCCGCTGCGCCGATGTGGCCGACGTCATCGTCGCTGTCAATTTCGCTCGCGACAATTCGCTGGCCCTCGCCATTCGCGGCGGCGGCCATAGCGGGCCGGGTCTGGGCAGCGTTGACGACGGCCTGGTGATCGACCTTTCGAAGATGAAAGACCTGCGCGTCGACCCCGCCGCGCGCACGGTGCGCGTCGGCCCCGGCTGCACGTCAGGCGACGTCGACCACGCCACCCACCCGTTTGGCCTCGCGGTTCCATTCGGTATCGTTTCGACCACCGGCGTCGCCGGCCTGACGCTTGGCGGCGGGTCCGGCCATCTGGCGCGCAAACACGGCCTGACCATCGACAATCTGCTCGAGGCCGACGTCGTACTCGCCGACGGCTCGTTCGTCACCACCAATGACAGCGACCATGCCGATCTGCTGTGGGCGCTCAAAGGCGGCGGCGGCAATTTCGGCGTCGTCACCAACTTCCTGTTCCAGGCCCATCCGGTCGACCAAGTGTTCGGCGGGCCGATGGCCTGGGGGCAGGACCATGCGGAGGCGATCATGAAGGCATATCGCGACTTTCTGCCTACGGCGCCGGAAGAGCTCAGCATTTTCCTGGGTTTGAAGATGGTGCCGTCGAATTCGCCGTTTCCCGAGGCCTTCTGGGGCCATCGGATTTGCCTGCTGGTGCCGTGCCACACCGGCGGCGAGGCGGCGGCGAAGACGGCACTGGCACCGCTGCTCGCCAGGCTCCCGGCTCCGGCGCTCGACTGGACCGGCATGATGCCGTATCCGGCGCTGCAATCAATGTTCGACGGCCTCTATCCGACCGGCATGCAGTGGTATTGGCGCGGCGACTTCCTCAAGGAGCTTTCCGACGCGGCGATTGCGGCGCATCTGGCCGAGGCCGCCAAGACGCCAAGCGAATTGTCGCTGATGCATCTCTACCCGATCGACGGCGCCGTCCACCGGGTGAGGTCGGACGAGACGGCCTGGGGCGCCCGTGACGCCAACTGGTCGATGGTCATCGCTGGGATCGATCCCAACCCGCAGAAAGCGGAACCGGTGACCCGCTGGGCCAAGTCTTATTGGGAGGCGGTGCACCGCTTCAATCCCGGCGGCGCCTATTCCAACTTCATGATGGACGACGAAGGCGAAGCGCGGATCAAGGCAAGCTATGGCGCCAACTACCAACGGCTGGCGACGCTCAAAAAGAAATACGACCCGGCGAACCGCTTCCACGTCAATCAGAACATTCGTCCAGCCTGACGGCGAACAAGCTGCGCGTTCCTCTCTCCTGCGCAAATCGGGAGAGAGCAGCGCCGTCCATCTCATCACCGTCAGCTCAACCAATCTGCAACGTCTGCACCGCCCCCTCCAACTCGGCGAAACTCGGCATGTGCTGGTTGGGCGCCATCTTGCGGCCGGTCTCCACACTCACCTGCGGCGCGTTGCCGTGCAGATGCGCCACCAGCACCGCGCGGATCACTTCGTAGAACTTGCTCTCCTCCTCCACCACCGCCTTCAGCCGCGACGAGAACGGGCCGACCATGCCATAGGCCAGCAGCACGCCGAGGAAGGTGCCGACCAGCGCGCCGCCGATCATCGCCCCCAGCACCGCCGGCGGTTCGTTGATATGCGACATCGTCTTGATCACCCCCAGCACCGCGGCGACGATGCCCAGCGCCGGCAGACCGTCAGCCATGGTCTGCAACGCATGCGCGCCGTGCAACTCCTCCTGCAGCGTCTTCTTCAGTTCCCGCGCCATCACGTCCTCGATCTGGTTCGGGTCATCGGCGTTCATGCCGACCATGCGCAGATAGTCGCACACCATGTCGCTGGCATGATGGTTGGCCAGGATTTTGGGGAATTTCTGGAACGCCGCACTCTCGGCCGGCTTCTCGATATGCGGCTCCAGCGCCATCGAGCCCTTGGTGCTGGCCAGCCGCACGAAATAATACAGCAGGCTGAGCAGCTCGACATAATCCTCCTTGGTATAGACGGCGCCTTTCAGGATTTTCTTGAACCCGGCCAGCGTATGCTTCACGTCGTGCATGCTGTTGGACATCACGAAGGTGGCAATCGCGGCGCCGCCGATCGTCCACAACTCGAACGGCATCGCCTCCAGCAGCGGCCCCAGGCTGCCGCCGGAAACCACGTAGCTGCCGAACACGCAGGCCAGCAGGAAAACCAGGCCGCCAATGGTCAGCATCGGCGGCTCATTTCCCCGCGCCCGGCGGCGAAGCCGCGCGCTGTACTATGGGCGGCGAAGCCGCGCGCTGGGCTATGGGCGACGAAGCCGCGCGCTGGGCTATGGCCGGCGGCGCCGCGCGCAGCACCATGATGGCGATGCGCCGGTTGGCCGCCGCCAGCGGATCGGCCGGCAGCAGCAGGTCGCGGTCGGCATTGCCGGTCACGCTGCGGAACCGGCCGACCGGCACCCCGGCCTCCACCAGCATCCGCCGCGTGGCGTTGGCCCGCTCGGTGGAAAGCTCCCAGTTGCTCTTGCCGACACCTTTGTACGGCGCGGCGTCGGTATGGCCGGCGACGGTGATGTCGCCGTGCAGCGCCAGCAGCGCCGGCCCGATCTTGTCCAGCACCAGCTTCGCATAGGCATTCGGCGCCGACGAGCCGGTGGCGAACATCGAGCTGCGGTCGGCGTCCAGCATCTGGATGCGCAATCCCTCCGGCGTCAGGTCGATCGACACCTGCGCCGCCAGCGCCGCCAGCTTCGGGTCGCCGGCAATCGCCGCGCGAATCTGCGCCGCTGCCGCATCGAACGCCGCCTTCTCCTGCTGCGCCGCCGCCGCCCGCAGCGCCGCCGCATCCAGCGCCCCGGCTGCCAATGCCGCCGCCGGCGGCCCGGCCGGGTCTTTCACCCCGTTGCCGGCATTGGCCAGCTGCGCCGCCTGCCCCAGCGTCTGCGCCGGCACCGGCGCCGCCACCGTGGCGGTGCCGCCACCGACTGCCTGCGGCCCGCGCGACCTGGCGTCGATCCGGGTATCGCCGCTGGCATCCTCCGGCAGGCCGCGCTGCTGGCCGTCGCCCGGCGCGTCCTCGGTATGCCCGCCCTCGCCATTGGCCGGCACGCCGGGCGGCTGCGGATCACCCTGCTGCGGCTCGGTCGGCGCGCGCCCTGGCATCACCGTCTGGGCGCCGCGGTCGGACACCAGTTCGCCCTGCTCGAACGGCGTCTTGCCGCCGAACGGCAGCCCGGTGCCCGACGAGCCGCGGCTGAGGATGTTGTTCGGCGTGAAATAATCGGCGATGCCCTTGCGCTGCGCCTCGGTGGTGGCGTTCAGCAGCCACATCAGCAGGAAGAACGCCATCATCGCGGTGACAAAATCGGCATAGGCGACCTTCCACGCGCCGCCGTGGTGCCCGCCCTCGACAATCTCCTCCCGCCGGATCACCACGTTGCCGCGGTCCCGGTTTTTCGCGCTGGATTTACCTGCCATGCCCTCAGCCTTTTGTCCGCCGGTCTGGCGCACCGGGGCAGCATGGCGCGGTTTGCTTAACCCACCGCTAACCGCCCGCTTGCCGCACCCGCAACGGCCTGCTTTGCTTCGCACGGGGGGAAACAACATCATGCGCATGCTGCTGCTTTGCGTCCTGCTCGCCGGCCTGGTGCAACCGGCGGCGGCACAAACCGCGCTGCAACGCGGGCGCTATCTGGTCACCACCATCGCCGGCTGCGGCAGTTGCCACACGCCGCAAGGGCCGAACGGCCCGCTGCCCGGCATGGCGCTGGCCGGCAACCAGGTGGTCGACGACAACCCCGCCTTCCGCGCGGTGGCGCCCAACATAACCCCGGACCGCACAACCGGCATCGGCGACTGGACCGACGCGCAATTGTTCCGCGCCATCCGCGAAGGCATCCGCCCCGACGGCACGCTGATCGGCCCGCCGATGCCGTTCGAGTTCTATCGCCGGATGGCGGATGCCGATGTGCACGCCATCGTCGCCTATCTGCGCAGCGTGCCGGCGGTGCACAACGCCTCGGAGAAATCGGTCTACCATATCAAGCTGCCGCCAACCTACGGCCCGCCGGTCGGCGAGATCACCGCGCCGGCGAAATCCGACCTTGTGGCCTATGGCGGCTATCTGGCCGGCCCGGTCGGCCACTGCCTGGAATGCCATTCGCCGGCGACCGACCACGGCGCCGACCTGTCGCGCGCCGGTCAGGGCGGCATGCAGTTCCGCGGCCCCTGGGGGGTGTCGGTGGCGGCCGATATCACCGCCAGAGAACTCGGTGGGTGGAACGATGCGGAAATCGAACATGCGATCCGCGGCGGCATCGCCCGCGACGGCCGTAAGTTGATGCCGCCGATGGCATATGCCTATTACGATGGCATCGCACCGGACGACATGGCGGCGCTGATCGCCTACCTCCGGACGCTGCATTAGCCGTGCGGTTTTTGCCGAATCCGCGCATGTTCTGCGCCAGTGCATTCGAATGCACGGCGCCTGATCTGGCCGCGGATTCGCGCTCCGGTTGACTTCCCGGCGCCACGCCGCCATACAGCGCGCATCTGTCCCGTCGCCTCGCGAGTGTTCGCGCAGCGACGTGATTTGTGTTGAAGTCGGAGTGATACGTGTTCGAGGCGCTTTCCAGCAAGCTTTCCGGGGTGTTCGACAAGCTGCGCAGCCGCGGCGCGCTGAACGAAACCGACGTGATGGAAGCGCTGCGCGAAGTGCGGCTGGCGCTGCTGGATGCCGACGTGGCGCTGCCGGCGGTACGCGATTTCATCACCAAGGTGCGCGACCGCGCGATCGGCCAGGAGGTGATCGGCTCGGTCTCGCCCGGCCAGCAGGTGGTCAAGATCGTCAACGACGTGATGGTCGAGGCGCTCGGCGGGGCTGGTGCGGAACCGTTGAATTTCAACGCGGTGCCGCCGGTGCCGGTGCTGATGGTGGGGCTGCAGGGCTCCGGCAAGACCACCACCTGCGGCAAGCTGGCGCTGCGGCTGGCCAGGCGCGACCGCAAGAAGGTGCTGCTGGCCAGCCTGGACACCCAGCGCCCCGCCGCGCAGTTGCAGTTGCAGCAACTGGCGCAGCAGGCCGGGGTTGCCAGCCTGCCGATCATCGCCGGCCAGACGCCGTTGCAGATCGCCGCGCGGGCGATGGAGACCGGGCGGCGCGAGGTCTACGACGTCGTTATCCTGGATACCGCTGGCCGGCTGTCGATCGACGAGGCGCTGATGGAGGAGGTGCGGCAGATCCGCGCCGCCACCAACCCGGCCGAAACACTGCTGGTGGTCGACGCGATGACCGGCCAGGATGCGGTGAATACTGCCAAGGCTTTCAACGATGTACTGGGTATCACCGGCATCGTGATGACCCGGATGGACGGCGATGCGCGCGGTGGCGCGGCGCTTTCCATGCGCTCAATCACCGGTGCGCCGATCAAGCTGACCGGCACCGGCGAGAAGCTGGACGCGCTGGAGGATTTCCATCCCGAGCGGGTGGCCGGGCGCATCCTCGGCATGGGCGACGTGGTCGGGCTGGTCGAGAAGGCCAGCGAGGTCATCGACCAGGAAGAGGCCGAGAAACTCGCCCGCAAGATGGCGAAGGGCACCTTCGACCTGCAGGATTTTGCCAATCAACTCAAGCAGATCACCAAGATGGGCAGCATCTCGTCGATCATCGGCATGCTGCCCGGCGCCGGCAAGCTGAAGGCGCAGCTGGGCGACGACAAGATCGACCCGAAGATGATCGGCCGGCAGACCGCGATCATCTCCTCGATGACCATGAAAGAGCGCCGCACGCCTGATATCATCAAGGCGAGCCGCAAGAAGCGCATCGCCGCCGGCGCCGGGGTGACGGTGCAGGACGTGAACCGGCTGCTGAAGCAGTTCGACGATATGTCGACGATGATGAAGCGGATGACCAAGCTGGGCAAGAAGGGCCTGATGCGTCAGGGCATCGGCGCGCTGATGCCGCAAGGCCGAAGGCCCTACTGACACGAACGCCGCAGACCTTACTGTAGAAATCGCCTTTACTTTCAAACGACTGAACGGAGCATACCACCGATGGGCCTCAAGATTCGCCTCGCCCGCGCCGGCGCCAAGAAGCGCCCCTATTACCACATCGTGGTGGCCGACAGCCGCAGCCCTCGCGATGGCCGCTTCATCGAGAAGGTGGGCAGCTACAACCCGATGCTGCCGGCCGAGCACGACGAGCGCGTGCGGCTGCAGAGCGAGCGCATCACCCACTGGCTGAGCCACGGCGCCATCGCCACCGACCGCGTCGCCCGCTTCCTCGGCCAGGCCGGGCTGATCCCGATGCCGGCATGGAACGAGCAACCGCAGCAGTCGGCGCCGAAGAAGAAGGCGCAGGAGCGCGCCAAGGCCGCGGCCGCCGCGGCCTGAGTCCACAAGGAAACTGAATCGTGCCGGATGCGCTGGTGCTGATGGGGGTGATCGGGCGGCCGCATGGCGTGCGGGGGCTGGCGCATGTGCGCAGCTACACCGCCGACCCTGCCGACCTGCCCGGCTACGGCCCGTTCAGTGACGGGCGCGGCCGGCGGTTCGCCTTGCGCTGGGTCTCCGAAGGTGTTGCCGCGATCACCGAACTTGTCGAAGGCGGCAAGCAGCCGGTGGCCGACCGCAACGCCGCCGAGCGGCTGGTGAACACCAGGCTGTTCGTCGCGCGCGCGCAGTTGCCGGCAACCGGGGAGGACGAGTTCTACCTGTCCGATCTGGTCGGGCTGGAGGCGGTGGACGCCGAGGGTGCGGCGCTCGGGCTGGTGGCGGCGGTGCATGACTACGGCGCCGGGACCAGCCTGGAGATCGGCCCGCTGCTGGTGCCGTTCACCCGCGCCTGCGTGCCGGTGGTGGATATCGCCGCCGGTCGGCTGACCGTGCTGCCGCCGGCCGAGGTGGTGGTGGCGCCGGATGCGGAGCTTCAGCGATGAGCTGGCGCGGCGGCGTGTTGACGCTGTTTCCCGAGATGTTCCCGGGGCCGCTGGGCCAGTCGCTGGCCGGGCGAGCATTGGAACGCGGGCTGTGGGCATTGGAATCGCGCGATATCCGTGATTTCGCCACCGACCGGCATCGCAGCGTCGACGACACGCCGTTCGGCGGCGGCGCCGGCATGGTGATGCGGCCGGATGTGCTGGACGCGGCACTGGCCTCGATGGCCGATGATCGCCCGGCGATCTACCTGACCCCGCGCGGCCGGCCACTGACCCAGGCACGGGTGCGCAGCCTGGCGGCCGGGCCCGGCGTGGTGCTGCTGTGCGGGCGCTACGAGGGAATCGACCAGCGGGTGATCGAGCATCGCGCGCTGGAGGAGATCAGCGTCGGCGACTACGTGCTCTCTGGTGGCGAGCCGGCGGCGCTGCTGCTGCTGGATGCCTGCATCCGCCTGCTGCCGGGCGTGATGGGGGCGGCGGCCAGCGCCGAGGAAGAGAGTTTCGCCGCCGATCTGCTGGAATATCCGCATTACACCCGCCCGGCCGAATGGAACGGCATGGCGGTGCCCGAGGTGCTGCTGTCCGGCCACCACCAGGCGGTGGCCGAGTGGCGGCATGCCCAGGCCGAACGCGCCACCCGCGAACGCCGCCCCGATCTGTGGGCGGCCAGACGCGGCGAACCAGGATTGCGCCACGGGTCGGTTGCCGCCGCCCCCGCCGCGCCGTAAATAAACCGAGACAAGAGGACCAACCCGATGAACATCATCCAGCAATACGAGGCCGAGCAGATCGCCCGCCTCACCGCCGACCGGGCGGTGCCCTCCTTCATCCCCGGCGACACGCTGCGCGTGGCGGTGAAGGTGGTGGAAGGCGAGCGCACCCGCGTGCAGAACTTCGAGGGCGTGTGCATCGCCCGCTCCAACAAGGGGCTCAACAGCAACTTCACCGTGCGCAAGATCAGCTACGGCGAAGGCGTGGAGCGGGTGTTCGCACTGTATGCGCCGACCATCGCCGAGATCGCCGTGGTGCGCCGCGGCGACGTGCGCCGGGCGAAGCTGTATTACCTGCGCGGCCGCAGCGGCAAGTCCGCCCGCATTGCCGAGCGGGCGCGTGAGGTGGTGGCAGAGTAAGGAAGCAGTTCTTTTTTTGAAAAAAAGAACCAAAAAACTTTTTATCCGCCTTGCAACAGTCGAGGTGTGGAGACGCCGGAGTCTCCAAAACGGATGAAAAGTTTTTTTGCTTCTTTTTGTTCACAAAAAGAAGGCCTTCCTTGCCTTAACTGAAAGAAGGAAAAACGCAATGGCCGTGGAAAACCCGAAGACGTTGTTCGACAAGGTATGGGATGCCCATGTCGTCGATCGCCTTCCGGACGGCACATGCGTTCTCTACATCGACCGCCATCTCGTGCATGAGGTTACCAGCCCGCAGGCGTTTGAGGGGCTGAAGCTGGCCGGGCGGCGGGTGCGTCGGCCGGAGGCGACGATTGCGGTGGTGGACCACAACATCGCCACCTCCGATCGCAGCCAGGGCATCAAGGAGGAGGACAGCCGCATCCAGGTGGAGACGCTGGAGCGGAATGTCGCCGAGTTCGGGGTGCCGTATTTCCCGATCATGAGCCCGCAGCAGGGCATTGTGCATATCATCGGCCCGGAGCAGGGGATTTCGCTGCCGGGCATGACGATCGTGTGCGGTGACAGCCATACCTCGACGCATGGCGCGATGGGGTCGCTGGCGTTCGGCATCGGCACCTCCGAGGTGGAGCATGTGCTGGCCACCCAGACACTGCTGCAACGGCCGGCAAAGAACATGCTGGTGCGGGTGGACGGCAAGCTGCCGCCCGGGGTGACGGCGAAGGACATGGTGCTGGCGATCATCGGCAAGATCGGCACCGCCGGCGGCACCGGGCATGTGATCGAATTCGCCGGCGAGGCGATGCGGGCGCTGGACATGGCCGGGCGGATGACGGTGTGCAACATGTCGATCGAGGCGGGTGCCAGGGCCGGAATGATCGCGCCGGACGAGACCACGTTCGAGTATGTGCGCGGCAAGCCGTTCGCGCCGAAGGGCGAGGCGCTGGACCGGGCGATCGCCTGGTGGAAGACGCTGCCGAGCGACGCGGGCGCGGTGTACGACAAGACCGTCGTGCTTGACGCTGCCGAGATCACTCCGATGGTGACCTGGGGCACCAACCCCGAGGCGGTGGTGCCGGTGACCGGCACCGTGCCGGACCCGGCCAACGAGCCGGACGAGGCCAAGCGCGAGCAGTTGGCGCGCATGGTGGAATACATGGCGCTGACGCCGGGGCAGAAGCTGACCGACCTCAAGATCGACGTGGTGTTCATCGGCTCCTGCACCAACGGGCGGATTGAGGACATGCGTGCCGCCGCGGCGGTGGCCAAGGGCCGGCACGTGGCGGCCGGAACGCGGGCGCTGGTGGTGCCGGGGTCCGGCATCGTGAAGCTGCAGGCGGAGGCCGAGGGGCTGGATCGGGTGTTCCTGGAGGCCGGCTTCGAGTGGCGGGAACCGGGCTGCTCAATGTGCCTGGGCATGAACCCGGATAAGCTGACGCCGGGGCAGCGTTGCGCCAGCACCTCGAACCGCAATTTCGAGGGGCGGCAGGGGCCGGGCGGGCGGACGCATCTGCTGTCGCCGGCGATGGCGGCGGCGGCAGCGGTGACCGGGCGGATTACCGATGTGAGGGAGCTGGGCTGATGGACAAGTTCACCACGCTCACCGGCGTCGCGGCGCCGTTGCCGATTGCCAATGTGGATACCGACAAGATCATCCCGGCGCGGTTCCTGAAAACGATCAAGCGCACCGGGCTTGGCGTGCATCTGTTCGATACGCTGCGCTATGACGCAGAGGGCCGCGAGCGACCGGATTTCGTGCTGAATCAGCCGCAGTACCGCCGCGCGGAGATTCTCATCGCGCATGAGAATTTCGGCTGCGGCTCGTCGCGCGAGCATGCGCCGTGGGCGTTGCTGGATTTCGGGATTCGCTGCGTGATTGCGCCGGATTTCGCCGATATTTTCCACAACAACACGTTCAAAAACGGCATCCTGCCGATCCGGCTGCCGCGCGCGGTGTGCGACCAGTTGATGGAGGATGCGCGGCAGGGCGACAATGCGCGCATTACCGTCGACCTGGCCGAGCAGGTGGTGGTGCGGCCGAACGGCGAGCGCATCCATTTCGAGATCGATGCCTTCCGCAAGCATCTGCTGCTGAACGGGCTGGATGACATTGGCCAGACGTTGCAGCATGCGCCGGCGATCGACGCCTATGAGGCAAAGCGTCAGACTGAAAAATCGTGGATGCCGGAAATCGCAGTCGGATAACGCTGGCGCTTAATGGATGAGGTTTTTTGCTTCTTTTTTGCAAAAAAGAAGGCCTTCCTTCCGCTCATCGAGAGGCACAGATGGCCGCCAACAAGAAGCTGCTGGTTCTTCCGGGCGACGGCGTGGGGCCGGAGGTGATGCGCGAAGTGATCGGTGTGATCGACTGGATGGACCGCAAGCGGCGGGTCAGTTTCGACATCGACCAGGATGTGGTGGGCGGGGCGGCGCTCGATGCGCATGGCGTGGCGATTACGCCGGCCACGGTGGCGCGGGCCAAGGAGGCCGATGCGGTGCTGTTCGGCTCGGTGGGTGGGCCGAAATGGGACAAGCTCGGGTTCGACAAGCGGCCGGAAATCTCGATCCTGACGCTGCGGCGGGAGCTGGGGCTGTTCGCCAATCTGCGCCCGGCGATCGTGCTGGACCCGCTGGTGGATGCCTCGACGCTGAAGGCCGAGGTGGTGCGCGGGCTGGACATCATGATCGTGCGGGAGAGCACCGGCGGCATCTATTTCGGCGAGCCGCGCGGGGTGGAAGACCTGCCGGGCGGCGGCAAGCGGGGGTTCAATACCGAAGTCTACACCACGCCGGAGATCGAGCGGGTGGCGCGGGTGGCGTTCGACCTGGCACGCAAGCGGAAGAACCGGGTGTGCAGCGTCGAGAAGGCCAACGTGATGGAGAGCGGGCTGCTGTGGCGGCAGACCGTGGCGGCGCTGCACAAGGCGGAGTATGCCGATGTGGAGTTGTCGCACATGTATGCCGACAACTGCGCGATGCAGATGGTGCGCAACCCGCGGCAGTTCGACGTGATCGTGACGACCAATCTGTTCGGCGATTTGCTGTCCGATCTGGCGTCGATGCTGACCGGCTCGCTGGGGATGCTGCCGTCGGCGACGCTGGGGGCGCCGGATTCGTCGGGGCGGCGGCATGCACTGTATGAGCCGATTCACGGCAGTGCCCCGGATATCGCCGGCAAGGGGATCGTGAACCCGATGGCGCAGATTCTGAGCTTCGCGATGCTGCTGCGCTACTCGTTCGATATGGACGAGGACGCGGTGCTGATCGAGCGCGCGTGCACCAATGTGCTGGCCAGCGGGCTGCGCACGGCGGACGTGATGGCGCCCGGATGTGCCAAGGTGGGCACCCATGTTATGGGCGAGGCTGTGTTGCGCGAGATGGACAAGCTGGCCGGCTGATATGGACTTGCGGGGGCGCGGTGGTTCGGTTACACCGCCGCTCTCGGTTGCGCCCGTAGCTCAATTGGATAGAGCACCAGACTACGAATCTGGGGGTTGGAGGTTCGAGTCCTTCCGGGCGCGCCAGACTTTTCAAAGACTTAGAACATAGCGCGTCGCAGGTCTAAGCCTCACGGGTAACATCTCGGGTAACACGGCAAAGCCGGTTGCAGCGCCGGGGTTCCAGGTGCGCGCATCCCCTCCCCTCTCGACAAAGAAAAGCCGCCCCGGAGTGAACCGGAGCGGCCAATGTATCTGCGGCGGTGAGCCTCAGTCCGGCGGCAAGGGCCAAGGCTTGGGCGGGAGCGGGGGATAGCCCGGCGGCTCTGGCTCCCGAGGCGGTGGTGGTGGCGGCGGCTTCCCGCCGATCCGCGAAGGGTTTGGCCAGAGGAAGCTACGAGCCGTCATTTCGCCGGCCCGGCCGCTCGGCTCGCCTCCCACGCGGCCTCCCACGCGGAGGTAATCTTTGCCGTCGAGGCGCGGAGCGCATGCGCGATCGGATAAAGAGCGCCGCCCTCGATCTCATGGCAGCTTCCGGCGACGATGGTCAGCAGCTTGTTCAGCCCCTCGATTTCCGTCAGGCCCGTTTCGATCTCGCCGAGAACGCTCCACGGGAACGCGGGCGGGGCGGCCTCGGGTAGCGCCACCAGGGGGGCAGCGGCGGCCTTGGGCTTACGGGCCATCAGACTGTCTCCCCGCGCACCCGAAGCAGGCTCCGCACCACGCGCTCGGCCCATTCGCTGCCTTGGCCGCCATCGAAGCTTGTGGACCCGTCCGGGTTCTGCGCGACATCCATGGCCACCTTCGCTTCAGCGTGGACGCCCTCGATCGTCTGCGCAGCGAATGTCTCCGTGTGGCGTTCGAGCGCGGCGATCCGTTCGTATGCTTCGTCACAAAACAGGTCTTCTTCGGCGCCGCTCAATCCGGCCGGCATGCCAAGGTCACCCGCGTTGTATGCTCGCAACGCCCGCATGTAGGCCTCGCAAGCCGCGATCAGCTCCGCGTCCGGGCCAGCCGGCACCGGCGCCGCGACCGCCTTGGCCGCCATCGCCAGCGCCGTCAGGGACGCACCGCCAGCCATCATCATCCGCCGGGTTGTGCTATGGTCGTCGATAGCTTTGGGCATGGGTCTGCTCCTGCTCGGGGTTAGGCCGGGCGGTGGTGTTCGCGCACCCCGCCCGGTCGCAATTGCTTGCGTTGAAATCACAACACGGTTACCTTTGCAGCGCAAGCAAAATCACAACCGGGTTACCAAATGCTCGCCATTCAATGCAAACTCGGCCGCGTCGCTATCGGCTGGGGCGTCCGTGAGCTAGCGAGCGCTGCGGGAGTATCGACGCAGACAGTCGCGCGGCTTGAGCGCGGAGACGCATTGAAAGAAAGCACCCTAGCGGCCATCCGCACCGCCCTAGAAGCCGCTGGCGTCGAGTTCATCGCGGAGAACGGCGGCGGGGCCGGGGTGCGGCTGAAGACTCCAGGTCGATCGAGTTGAAGCAACCCTATCGCTTCGGAGGGCGCGGGCGGCGGCCGCGCAGACGAAAGCCGAGTCCGTCCGGGTGGATGTGGGCCGCCGTCGCCGTCGCCATCGGGTGCGTCTTCGTGCTCACCCGAGTCCTGCATCCATAGGCGCGGCTGGGATCAGGACGCCAACCAATCCGCAGGCGATCGGCGGATGGGCGAGGCGCCGAAAGATGTGGAAATTTGACACCGCCGGATGCCGACGCGTTGAGTTCAACCCCGCTGTTTGTGATGGCTGATCGCGGAGGCGCCATGTTGACGCGGACGCGCCATCACGCCACCTTTGCACTATGCCTGTGTTCGCCATAATTGCCCCTGCTGCCGATGCCCGTCTTGATGCGGCGGTGCGCGCCCATTTCCCTGGGAATTATTTCGTTATCACTAGCGGCCAATATCTCGTGGTTGACGACAAGGCGACCACCTCCGAAATCACTGAGCGGCTTGAGGTGCCGGGCGGGAAGGTTGGCAGAGCATTGGTCATTCCAGTGCAGAACTACTCGGGCTGGCACGCCAAAGACCTTTGGGAATGGTTGGCCGCAAGGAGCGGCGGCGCCGCGCCTTCCGAGCCAGCGGTGAAAAATGGCTAACTCATACTCATCAAATGGGGAATCCGGCCCACCGCCAGAACGACCCGTTGGCGAGCCTATCCGTGATCTCTACCCGACGATGGACGCGCGATTTGTATTGGTTGAAATAGGGAAGCTGAGCACGAAGGTCGATAGATTAATCGACGACGTCAGAAATTCGGCTAACCGCCTCGATGATGTCAGGCATCAAATCACATTCGTCAAAGGGGCGATGTGGGTGATGGGAGGCTTGCTGGCACTCGTTCTGCTCCTCGGAGGATGGTACTTGTCCGGACGCCTATCGATCACGATAAAGCCTCCCGGCTCATAGTGCTGTCGTGCCCGTCGTCAAGAAGCCTTTGACCAATCACCCCGTTCATCCGTCATCCCGGCCAGAACCGGCATCCCGAGTCTGCTGGACGCGGTCCGGCCGCTTGCATCCCAGGCGCGCATCAGTCAGGCAGCCGAGGCGATAGGGCCGGCCCACACTTGATCACACCAGCTGCGGCAGCGGACGCGCGAGGTCAGGATCGTCGTTGCGCACATTGCCCACCCGCTTATCGACCTGTCAGGCGGTGATCAGCGCCGGGTCGGACGGCGCCAGCATGGCGAGCAGCTGCGGCTCCTCCGCCGGCGTCTCGCCCAGCCAGGCCGGCCACTGCGCCTCGGTGAGCAGCACCGGCATGCGGTGATGGAAGGCCGCCATGGTGGCGTTGGCGTCGGTGGTGATCATGGTGACGGTCTGCAGCGTCTCGCCGGCCGGCGATGTCCAGGGCTGCCACAGCCCGCCCATCGTCATCAGGCCGCCATCCGCCATGCCGATTGCATACGGCTGGCGGTCAGACTCCCGCCACTCGTAGAAACCATCCGCCACGATCAGGCAGCGCCGGCCCGCACGCCAAGCGGCCCGAAACGTAGGCTTGGACGCCACGCCATCGGCGCGCGCGTTGAAGGTGGAGCCGACCTTGGTATCCTTCGCCCAATGCGGGATCAGCCCCCACCGCATTGCCTCCGCGTGCCGTTTGCCGCCTTGCGCCAGGACTGCCACAACATCGCGGGTCGGCGGGATATTCCAGGACGGGCGCAGGTTTAGCGCCGGCGCGTCCGGGTCCAGACGCAGCCTGATCTTGATTTTCGAAACAGCGGGGCCCCCGACACAGCGCCACAAACGCTTTTGCGGACTCGCTAGCTCGAGCGGGGTCCACGCCGGTTTCTTCGGCCACGTTCGCCACGCGCGCGGCCTGATCAGCTGGGGCGGCGGCGGCCAGGATCCTGCCCAACAGGCGCGGCGTGCCGATGAACCCCCCTCGTCAATCAGCGTATCGG
>JBEPTZ010000014.1:0-54286 GCA_041691815.1 Rhodospirillales bacterium
CATCATAAACCAAACCTGTCGAGCAATTTTCAGCCGTTACCGGGACACGCTCTAGCGGCGCCGGGCAGGGGGTTTGGTATAGCCGCCGTGCTCTGGCCCGCGCATCCAGCCACGCACCGCCCCCATCCCGACCGATCCGTCGGCCCCGATCGCCCTGTCGGCACGTGACTCCGGCGCCGAACTGACCGCGGCCGCAACACCATTTGCGTCCGGATACCCTCCCAAGGTAGGAGGGACCCGATCGCCGGGTTAGCACAGTGGTAGTGCAGCGGTTTTGTAAACCGAAGGTCGCGGGTTCAAATCCTGCACCCGGCACCACCGCCCAGTATGCCGTGTCGAAGCCCTCCTGATCCTCGACATTTCACCGCCCGAAAGGTGCGACGGCGCGCGACGGCGTCATCACGTTCTGCACTCCGGCCGATCTGGCCTTGGTCGTCGCAATCATGCCGCCATCCGTCATGAAAATGGGCAGGACCTGCGGTGCGACCAACACCGCGCCGCCGCAGGCCACCAGGACAACGGCGGTGGTCCGCGCGATCGCGCGCCCCCACGGCAACGCCTTCTCGGCAAAGATGACCAGCGTGATCACCACCATGGCGCCGATATTCATCATGCCAAGCGGGAACAGAATGACGAACAGCAGCCAGCAACAGCCAAGACAATAGGCGCCATGCAGCAGCCCCATGCGAAACGCGCCCGCCACCCCATCACGCCACGACGTCATGATGAAACCGATCGGCGTGCGACATTTCGACAGGCATAAATCCTTCAACGGCGTAAGCTGAAAAACCCCCGCCGCAATCAGCACGGCCCCGCCGATCCGCGCCGCCGTGGCGCCCGACAAGGCGGTTCGGGCGGCAATCGCCTCCGCAACGACGGCGCCGGCATAGCCAGCCACGCCGGACAGCGTCCACACCAACATGTAGCCCCCGACGAACACCCAGGTTGCCACGAACGCCTCGCCGCGTTGTCGCTTGCCGGCCTGTACCTTGTGGAACGCCAGGATCATCGGTGCCGCGGTCGGGAACATCATCGCCACCATCATGACGACCCAGATTGCCAGGAACAGCGGCGCGCGCAGTCCCATGGTCGGCGAATTCATCGCCATCGCCACGCCGCCCCCAGCGCTTTGCCAGGCCAGCAGTGCCCAGCAGGTCGCCGCCAGCGCCAGCAGCAGGGTCAGGATAATCGTTCGCGATATTAACATGCTATTCGCCACGGCAGCACTCCAGCCGCAACGGCTCGGATGGGCGGCCAGGCTAGGTTCAAGCCAAGGCCGCGCGTCGCCACCGCAGGGTCAGTTGGACCAGGCGATCGGTGCGTAGTGGCCGTTCTTGCCTGAGTTGTCCCACCGCATGCCGTGGTCGCTGAACGTGCTGCCCTGCCTGCCGACCGCGAAGGCGAGCCTGTCCGGCGCCACCGGATGCCCCACCGCACCCCACGACTCGCCACTCGGGTGCATGCTGGTGGCCGGCTCCACCGCCATGTGCATGAACCCCGGAATTTCCGCCGAGCGGACCTTGCCGTCGATCGCGTAGCTGATCGCCACCTTCCTGCCGGCCAGGTGCGTGGCGATCAACGGTGCGAAAGCCGCCATCGGCCCACCCGCGGTGCCGCCGAAGATGGCACCGAGCGCCGCGGTCTGCCGGTCGTCGGCCCGCTCATCGATATACGGCGCGGCCGTCCAGTTCCCCTCTCCCATCGCCCCTGGCGTATGGGCAATGAGCGCGACGTTGAGCCCGTCGAGCGGGACCTCCCCGTAGCTGCCCTTGTCGATGTGAAAAACCAGCGCCACATCGCAGCCGCCCTGGGTCGGCCGCGCGGCCAGTGGTGCCGTGCTCGAGACGAAGCACGGGCACACGACGTCGCAATTGCAGTTCTCGAAGTAATCCCCGGTCAGATGCCACCTGGTTTGCGGTGCCATTTTTTTCACCCCTCTCCCGATCAGTTTCCGGAAACCGACAACGCCTAGTTTCCATTAGCGCACATGGAGTGGGGCGGTGGCCATTTATTTCAATTTAGATCTCCATACTTGCTGAAAAATCAAGCGATTGCGCGCTTTCAGCAAAGTGTGCCCAGGCGGCTGGCCCGAGGCTCAATGTCGCCCTCGCTAGGCAATCTCCCGCACCAGTTTCTGCCGCATCGCCACCGCGAACCGCTGGTAATCCTGGCACGCCAGCGCAAACCCGCCGACGCCGCCGATCACCTCCCTGGTATAACTCTCCACCAGATCCGGCTCGGCATGCAGCACGCACAGCCCGTTGATGGTAACCCCCGCCGCCACCAGCCGGTCACGGATCGGCCCAGGCGCCGCCCCCTGGTTCGACCGCCCATCCCCCGCCACATCGATCACCTGCCGCGACGACCGCCGTGGCGCCAGCCCGAGCAGCTTCTCCGCCACCAGCAGCGCCTCGCCGATCGCCGTCGACCCCGCCGGCACCGCCCGCGACACCCCCTCCACCAGCCCCGCGAACCCCTCCACCTCCTCCGGCGTCGAGACCACCGTCCAGTCCACCGCCACCGCCTGCGCCCCCGCGCCGGACCACAGCAGCAACGAGATCACGCTGGCGCCGAACGGCGGCCCCAGCAGCCCGGCCCGCACCTCGGCATCGCGCAGCCCCGCCGCGCAGCCATTGGCCAGCAGGTTGAATTCGTCGAAATACACGCTGGCCGAACAGTCCAGCGCCAGCACCAATGCCAGGTTTACAGGGTTCATCCCGCTCATCTGGGGACGGGCAGGCTTGAGCGGAAGCACCGAAGCGCCGATCATCCGCCGCTCGCAGGGGGAACCACCATGCCCAACGACGCCCAGCCGAAACCCACCGCCGCCGACAGCCGCCCGCTGCCGCTCAAGCGCATCACCGTGCTCGACCTCACGCTGGCCCGCGCCGGCCCCACCTGCGTCCGCCACCTCGCCGACTGGGGTGCCAACGTGATCCGCATCGAGCCGCCGGCCGACGGCGAAAGCCTCACCGGCAAGCGCGACGGCTTCGACTTCCAGAACCTGCACCGCAACAAGCGCTGCATCCAGCTCAACCTGAAAACCCCGGAAGGCCACGCCGCCTTCATGCGCCTGGCCGCCACCGCCGACGTGGTGGTGGAAAACATGCGCGTCGCCGTCAAGCACCGCCTGAAAGTCGCCTACGACGACGTGCGCGCCATAAACCCGCGCATCGTCTACGGCAGCATCTCCGGCTTCGGCCAGACCGGCCCGTACGGCCTGCGCGCCGGCGTCGACCAGATCGCCCAGGGCCTCGGCGGCCTGATGTCGATCACCGGCCTGCCCGGCCAGGGCCCGGTGCGCGTCGGCATCCCGATCGCCGACCTCACCGCCGGCAACCTCCTCGCCCTGGCGATCATGACCGCGCTGTTCGAGCGCGAGGCCACCGGCGTCGGTCGCTGGGTCCACACCAGCCTGCTGGAGGCGATGGTGTTCATGCTCGACTTCCAGGCCAGCCGCTGGCTGATGGACGGCGAGGTCGCCGGCCAGGCCGGCAACGACCACCCAACCGGCATCCCCACCGGCGTGTTCCCCACCGAGGACGGCCACATCAACATCGCCGCCTCGTCCAACCGCCTGTGGGAACGGCTGAGCGACACCCTCGGCAAGCCGGACTGGAAAACCCATCCCGCCTGGCAGAACCAGGTCGGCCGCTCGCACGACCGCGCCGCCGTCAACGCTGCCATCGGCGCCATCACCGCCACCCGCCCGGCCGCCCACTGGGTCGAGTTGTTCGAGGCCGCCGGCGTCCCCTGCGGCCCGATCAACACCATCGACCGCGTGTTCGCCGACCCGCAGGTCCAGCATCTCGGCCTCGCCGCCGCCGTCACCCACCCCCGCCTCGGCGACACCAAAATCGTCGCCTCGCCGATCAACCTGGACGGCCTCTTCCGCACCGTCCGCAGCCCCACCCACGACGCCGGCCAGGACACCGACGACGTGCTGCGCGCGATCGGCTACACCGACGCCGAACTTCAGACCATGCGCAGCAAGGGCATCATATGACCAAGCAATACGCCGACGGCAAAATGCTGGCCGAGATCGAGGACGGCGTCGGCCTCATCACCTTCAACCAGCCGGAAAAACGCAACGCCATGTCGGTCGACATGTGGCACGGCCTCACCGAGATCCTCACCGAATTCGAGGCCGATCCCGGCGTCCGCGTCGTCATCCTCACCGGCGCCGGCCCGAAGGCCTTCGTCTCCGGCGCCGATATCAGCCAGTTCGCCGCCAACCGGGTCGATGCCTCGGCGCAACTGCAATACGAGAAAATCACCAGCGGCGGCCGCGCCAAACTCGCCGCCTTCCCCAAGCCGGTGATCGCCCGCATCCGCGGTTACTGCCTCGGCGGCGGCCTGGGCATCGCCATGCAGGCCGACCTGCGCATCGCCGGCGAGGACAGCCAGTTCGGCATCCCGGCCGCCCGCCTCGGCATCGCCTATGGCTGGGACATGGTCAGCCGCCTGGTCTCGCTGGTCGGCCAGGCGCACGCCCGCACCATCCTCTACACCGGCGAACGGCTGGACGCCGCCGAGGCCGGCCGCATCGGCCTGGTCAACCGCGTGGTGCCGGATGCCGACCTCACCGAAACCGTGCTGGCCCTGGCCCGCGCCATCGCCGACAATGCCCCACTCTCGGTCGCCGCCTCGAAACTCTCGATCAACCAGACCATCCGCCCGGAAAGCGAGCGCGACCTCGCCGCCGTCACCGCCGCCGTCGCCGCCTGCTTCGACAGCGCCGACTACACCGAAGGCCGCACCGCCTTCATGGAAAAACGCCGCCCGAAATTCACCGGGCGGTAGCGCGAGCAAGCGAGGGTTCTTTTTTGCAAAAAAGAACCAAAAAACTTTTCATCCGCCTTGCAACCGCGGTGCTGTTGAGGCCCCGAGTCTCCAACAGATGAAAAGTTTTTTTGCTTCTTTTTGTTCACAAAAAGAAGAATCTTCCTTCCTTCCCTACGCCGGCCGCACATTCCACGGATACGGCGCCAGCCCCTGCAGCACCCCGGTGATGCTCTTGCGGAACGCCGTCTTGCCGTACCACTGCCCGACCACGATCGTCCCCGGATCGGTCATCGCCACGTGCGACAGCGCGTGTGCCGCCTTCATCTGCGCGGCGGTATCCGGCGCGTTCAGCCATTCGTCGGTCAGCCGCACCGCCTCCTTGTTGTCCCACCAGCCGAACCAGCCCTGTTTGCCGCGTCCGGTCAGCACGCTGCTGGTTGCCGGCGTCGCCATCGAGGAGGCTGAGCTGAAGGTATGGAACACGCTCCAGCCGCCTTTCTCCACCGGCTCCATGCTGGCGCGCCGCTGCACCACGGTGCCCCAGTCGGTCTCCTGCAGATCGACGTTCATGCCGATCTTCTTCAGCATATCGGCTGTCACCAGCCCGCCCGGATGGATCGCCGCGAAATCGGTCGGGTTGATCACCACCACCTTCTCGCCGTTATAGCCGGCCTCCTTCAGCATCTTCGCCGCCAGCGCCTGGTCGCCGCGCTCCAGGTCGCCGTCCTGCCCGGTATAATACGGCGTGCCGAACGGGAAGATGTCCTTGCTCACCCGCCACAGCGACTGGTCGTCGCCGAAGGTGGCGCGCATATAGTCTTCCTGGCGCACCGCCATCATCACCGCCTGGCGCACCTTGATGTTGTTGAACGGCGGCTGCATGCAGTTCATGATCAGCTGCGAGCCGCGGCCCCACGGCTGATCCACCTGCAAGCCGATATTCTTGTCCGCCGCCAGTTGCGGCAGCAGGTCGGAGAGCGGCTGCTCCCACCAGTCGATCTCGCCGTTCTGCAGCGCCGCCCCGGCGGTCGCCGCATCCGGGATGATCTGCCACTCGATCCGGTTGTAATGCGCGATCTTGCCGCCGGTCGCCCACACCACCGGCTCGCTGCGCGGCTTGTAGTCGGCGAATTTCTCGTAGACCACCTTGCTGCCCGACACGTATTCGCCGGCGATGAACTTGTACGGCCCGGAGCCCACCATCTCCTTCACCGCGGTGGTCGCCGGCACGCCCTTGGCCAACCGCTCCGGCATGATGAACGGCACTCGCGAATCCGGCTTGCCCAGCGCCAGCGCCAGCAGCGGGAACGGCCGCTTCAGCCGCACCTCGAAGCTGCGGTCATCCACCACCTTGTAGCTATCCACCGCCGCGGCCAGCAGCTGGCCAAACGAGTCCGGCCCGGTCCAACGCTCGATGCTGGCGATGCAGTCCGCCGAGCGCACCGGCGTGCCGTCATGGAATTTCAGCCCCTCGCGCAGCTTGATGGTCCACACCCGCTTGTCCGCCGAGATGCTGTGCCCCTCGGCCATCTGCGGCTTGGAGACGCCATCCGGCCCCATCGAATACAGTGTGTCGAACACGTAATAGGCGTGGTTGTTGGTCACCGTGGCGGTGGTCTGGATCGGGTCCAGCAGCGTGAGGTTGGACTGCGGCACGAAGCGCAGCGCCCTGGCCGGCTGCGCGATCGCCGGCCTGGCCAGGCCGAACGGCGAAATTCCAGGTGCCGCCAGCAGTCCGGCGGCGCCGGCCTTGAGCAGTGAACGACGTTGCATGGAAACCCCCCCGAGATTTTATTATCTCTGCGCCGAGCGTATGCCTGCTTTACGCATTCCGGCAAGCGCCGCGGCGCCGGCAACCCATGCCGACGCCGCGCGGAGGGCTCAGATCAGGCCGGTTTCACGTTCCACGGATACGGCGCCAGCCCCTGCAGCACGCCGGTGATGCTGTTGCGGAATGCGGTCTTGCCATACCACTGGCCGACCACCACGGTGCCGACATCGGTCATCGTGATATGCGACAGCGCGTGCGCCGCCTTCATCTGCCCCGCCTCATCCGGCGCGTTCAGCCACTCATCGGCCAGCCGCACCGCCTCGGCGTTCTCCCACCAGCCGAACCAGCCCGCCTTGCCGCGCGCGGTAAGATTGGCGCTGGTCGCCGGCGTCGCCATCGAGGAGGCCGAGCTGAAGGTGTGGAAGATGCTCCAGCCGCCCTTGTCCACCGCCTCCATCCGGCCGCGCCGCTGCGCCACGGTGCCCCAGTCGGTTTCCTGCAAATCGACGTTCATGCCGATCTTCTTCAGCGCATCGGCGGTCACCAAGCCGAGCGGATGGATCGCCGCGAAATCGGTCGGGTTGATGATCACCACCTTCTCGCCGTTATAGCCGGACTCCTTCAGCATCTTGGCCGCCAGCCCGAGATCGCCCTTCATCAGATCGGCGTCCTGGCCGGTATAGTACGGCGTGCCGAACGGGAACACGTCCTTGCACTCCCGCCACAGCGACTGGTCGTCGCCGAAGGTGGCGCGCATGTAGTCTTCCTGGCGCACCGCCATCTGCGCCGCGCGCCGCACCTTCACGTTGTTGAACGGCGCCTGCAGCTGGTTCATGCGGATATACGAGCAGCGGCCCCACGGCTGATCCACCTGCAAACTGATGTTCTTGTCGCGCGCCAGTTGCGGCAGCAGGTCGGCCAGCGGCTGCTCCCACCAGTCGATCTCGCCGCTTTGCAGCGCCGCCCCGGTGGTCGCCGCGTCCGGAATGATGCTCCATTCGATGCGCGGATAATGCGCGATCTTGCCGCCGGTCGCCCACGCCACCGGCTCGCTGCGCGGCTGATAGGCGGCGAATTTCTCGTACACCACCCTGCTGCCGGTGACGTACTCCTTGGCGATGAACCGGTACGGCCCGGAGCCGATCATCTCGGTATTGCCCTGGTTGGCCGGCAATTTCGCCAGCCGCTCCGGCATGATGAACGGAATCCGCGAATCCGGCTTGCCAAGCGCCATCGCCAGCAGCGGGAACGGCCGCTTCAGATGCACCGCGAAGCTGCGGTCATCCACCACCTTGAAGCTGTCCAGCGCGTCGGCCAGCAACTGGCCGAACGGGTCCGGCCCCATCCAGCGCAGCACGCTGGCGATGCAGTCCGCCGCGCGCACCGGCTCGCCGTCATGGAATTTCAGCCCGTCGCGCAGCTTGATCGTCCACACACGGCCATCGGCGGAAATCTCGTGCCCCTCGGCCATCTGCGGCTTCGATACGCCGTCCGGCCCCACCGAATACAGCGTGTCGAACACGTAATAGCCGTGGTTGCTGGTCACCGTCGCGGTGGTCTGGATCGGGTCGAGCAGTGTCAGGTTGGACTGCGGCACGAAGCGCAGCACCTGCACCTTCTGGGCGATCGCCGGCCTGGCCAGCCCGAACGCCGAAATCCCCGGTGCCGCCAGCAGCCCGGCGGCGCCGGCTTTCAACAATGAACGCCGATGCATCGTAATTCTCCCTGTATCCGGCTCAATCCTGCCGCGAACCTAACCCGTGGCGGAACCAGCCGGCAAGGCAGGCGGCGCCAGCACCAGCTGGGTCTGCGTCACGATCGCCACCAGCCGCCCGTCCTCGCGACTGATCCGGGTCTGCCAGATCTGCGTCGTCCGCCCCCGATGCAGCGGCACCGCCTCGGCCAGCAGCCGCACCCCAATCGGCGCCGCGCCGATGAAGTTGGTCTTGCTCTCGAGCGTCGTGGTCCGCTGCCCGCGTTCGAGATTGATCAGCGTGCCGATCGCCCCCAGCGTATCGGCCACCGCCATCAGCGCCCCGCCATGCATGGTGCCCTGGCCGTTGCCGGTCTCCTCGCGCACCACCAGTTCGGCCTGCAACCGATCCGGCTCCACCGCGGTCAGCGCGATCCCCAGGTAACGCGGAAAGGCCGGCAGCAGCCGCCCGAATTTCGCCAGCAATGCGTCGCCATCCATCACGCCACCTTCGCAAACGTTCATCGAGCGTTTAGGCTGCGGCCAGATGCAGGTGGCCCGCAAGGGCTGAAACGGGAATGCGGAATGCGCGCCACACGGCACGCCTGGCCGCAACTGCCCCCGCAACTGTAGGCGGCGAGTCCGTCCCCACTGCCATTGCCCTCCGAAAAAGGGCGAGAAGGCGGGGCCAGGCGCCGGGGCATCCCCCGACAGCCGCAAGCCAGGAGACCGGCCGGCATCGAGACTGCGCGCGCGCGACGGGCGGGGAGCACCGGGGCAGCGGGAGAGAGACCCGCATGCGGCAATCGTCCCTGAACCGGGGCCTCGCCCCCGATTGCCGCTGGAGTCCCGCATGCCGAGCAAGCGCGTGCTGCTGTTATCTGCCGCCCTGGCCACCACCCCGTTCGCCGCCGGGGCACAGGACGCCACCCTGCTGCCCACCGTGGCTGTCACCGCCACCCGCATCCCGACGCTGATCGAGAGCATCCCGGCCGGCGTCACCGTGATCACCCGCGCCGCCATCGAGGCGCGCGGCTACACCACGCTGGCCGACGCGCTGGCAACCGTCCCCGGCATGCACATCGTGCCCTCCGGCGGCCCCGGCGGGGTGGCCAGCCTGTTCGTCCGCGGCACCAATTCCGGCCATGTGCTGGTGCTGCGCGATGGTATCCCGGTCAACGACCCCGCAGACCCCGGCGGCCAGTTTAACTTCGGCGTCGACACGCTGGACGACGTGCAGCGCATCGAAGTGGTGCGCGGCCCGATGGCCGGCCTGTACGGCTCCGGTGCCATCGGCGGCGTCATCAACCTCATCACCCGCCACGGAGCCAATGGACCAGAGGGCAAGCCGCGCGTCACCGGCGAACTCGCCTTCGGCCTGCCGCGCGCGGTACACGGCGCCATCGGCCTCTCGGGCAGCATCGGCAAGTTCGACTACAACCTCAACGTCGCCCACCGCGACGACGCCGGCTTCGACACCACCCCCAAGCGCGAAAGCGTCTACACCGGCGCCCGCAACCCGTACCGCGCCACCACCGCCAGCGTCGATTTCGGCTACACCCCGGTCGAGGGCACCCGCATCTCGCTCTATCTGCGCGGCCGCTCCGCCCGCTTCAATCTCGACGATGTCGGCTACCCGGCCTTCGACTCCACCAACTATGTCGGCACCGACGACAACGTGTTCGGCCGCCTCGCCGCCACCTCGCTGCTGTTCGACGGCAGGCTGGAAACCAAACTCTCGCTCTCCCACCTGTGGTCAGACCGGCAATACCTCCAGGCGCTGGAAGCCGGCGACCCCAGCCAGGCCAGCGGCGACACCAAGTACCGCGGCCGCCGCACCAGCCTGCAATGGGACAACACCCTGCATCTGCCGGAATACCGCTTCGCCACCGACAACGCCCTGCTGTTCGGCTACAGCCACACCGAGGATACCTCGCACTCCCGCCTCGACACCATCTCCGGCGGCTTCCCGTACATCTCCAGCGTCGCCGCCTCCTCGCATACCGATGCCGGCCATGTCGGCCTGCAAACCACCCTGGCCAAACGCCTGACCCTCACCGCCGATCTGCGCGAGGAGGCCGGCACCTATGGCGGCAACGCCTTCACCTGGCGCACCGGCGCGGTGCTGGCGGTGCCGGAAGTCTGGACCCACTTCAAATTCGCCTACGGCACTGGCTTCCGCGCCCCCTCGCTGTTCGACCTGTTCGGCGTCGATAGCACCGGCTACCTCGGCAACCCCAACCTGAAACCCGAACGCAGCACCGGCTGGGAAGCCGGCCTCACCGTCGATGTCCCCGCCCTCGGCCGCCCCGACTTCGCGACCTTCGGCGTCACCTATTCCGACAACCGGGTCCGCGACCTGATCACCACGGTGTTCAACAGCACCTACACCGCCGCCACCTCGGCCAATGTCAGCCACGCCCGCAGCACCGGCGTCGAGACCAGCCTGACCGTCCGACCTGCGTCGTGGATCGAAATGGTTATGAGCTATACCTATACCGACGCCCACGACCTCTCGACCGGCGCCAGATTGCTCCGCCGGCCGCAGAATGCCGCCTCGCTGAACGCCAGAATCACCCCGCTGCCGGGGTTTTCGATCGCCCCTGAGCTGATCTATAGCGGCAGATTCACCGATTATATCGTCGATTCCGCCGGCTTTCCGGCCGGGATCGGGCGGGCAAAATCCGGCCTGATCGCCAATCTCACCGTCACCCAGCAACTCAACAAAGACCTCACCCTGTTCGTCAACGCCCGCAACATCGGCGGCTCGCGGTTCGAGCCGGCCAGCGGGTATCAGATGCCGGGGCCGTCAGTGCTGGCGGGGGTGAGGGCGAAGTTTTAGGTAAGGTCTTCTTTTTGTGAACAAAAAGAAGCAAAAAAACTTTTTATCCATTGGAGTGTACGGAATCTCCGCGACTCACATGTTGCAAGGCGGACAAAAAAGGTTTTTTGCTTCTTTTTTTCAAAAAAGAAGCCTTCACCTGTTCTTCCCTGGCACCCACAACACATCCTGCGCCCCGTTGCCGTTCATCCGCCGCGACAGCACGAACAGATGATCCGATAACCGATTGAGAAACTTGATCAACTCCGGGTTCACCGTGGCGCTGTGCGACAGTGCCACCACCTCCCGTTCCGCCCGCCGCACCAGCGTACGTGCGACATGCGCGTAGGCGGCACCCGCTGATCCGCCGGGCAGGATGAAGCTGCGCACTTCCGGCATTCCGGCATTCATTTCAGCCACTTCCGCCTCCAACCTGAGCGACGGCGCCTCGGTCAGGCGCTGCCGGTCGGGGACCTCGCCGGGCACGCAGAGATCGGCCCCGGCGTCGAACAGGTCGTTCTGGATACGCATGAGCATCTCGTCATCCTGCCCGTTGGCATGCAATCGCAGCACGCCGATCGCCGCGTTGGCCTCATCCACCGTGCCGAAGGCCACAACCCGTTGATCATCCTTGGCAACCCGGTGGCCGTTGCCCAGCGAGGTCTTACCCTTATCGCCGCCGCGGGTGATCACCCGATTGATCAGAACCATGATGCAACTCCTTCATCTCATTCAAAAACAAAATCCAGCGGGAACACGCTGGCGACAGGCTTGCCACCGGTCTCGGCCGGCGTGAAGTGCCACGTCAGCACCGCTTGCCGCACCGCCTGGTTCAGACTGGAAAACGTCATTGGCGGCAAGATGTCGATGCCGGTAACGCTGCCGCTGGCGTCGAGATGGATCTTCACATGCACCGTGCCCCGCTCCTGCCGCAGCGCCGCATCCTGCGGATAGCTCGGCGGCATGTTGCCGTTGTCGCTCCTGGCCTGACGTATATGGTTGTTTTCATTGTTTTTAATTTGCCCCAGTGGCCCCGCAGCGGCGCCCCCCAACCGCACCGACGGCGGCTCGGCCGGCGGTGGCGGCGGGGGCAGTGGCAGGGCCGGGGCCGGCTCCGGCAATACCGGCGGCAGCGGCGGCGGTTTGGGTAACGGCGGCGATGGCTCAACGGGTTGCGGCTTCGCCGGCTCCGGGCTGGGTGGCTCGGGTTTGGCTGGTTGCGGCGTAGGGGGCGCCGGGGTTCCGCCGCCGCCGACCATCACCTCCACCACCGCAAGCTGGTCCGGCGCCTCGGGCAGCGTCGCCGCATGCCGAAAATGGATCAGGAATGCCGCAATCACAACCACATGCAGCGCCGTCGAGACCGAAACGCCGAAGCGCGTGCGCCGGGTCGGGCGCGGCGGGGCGAGGCGTATCATGCCTCGGGCGGCAGCAGGCGCGGCGCCGTGTCCACACCCAGCTCGAGGCCGAACGCCGCGGCGGCGGCTGGCAGCACGGTGGCCGGCGGGCCATCGGCGGCGATCCGTCCATCGGCCAGCAGCACCAGCCGGTCGGCATAAAGGCACGCAAGATCAAGCGCATGCAGCACGATGATCACCCCGGCACCGGCGCCTGCGGTGCGCCGCAGCAGCGCCATGATCTGGTGCGCGGCAGCCGGATCGAGGTCGGCGGTGGGTTCGTCCAGCAGGAACATCTCCGGTTCGGTGGCAAACGCCCGCGCCAGCATCGCCCGCCGCGCCTGCCCGCCAGAGATGCGATCGATCCGCGCGTTCCGCAACTCACTGATGCCACAGGATTCCAACGCGGCGTCCACTGCTGCGCTATCGCCATGCGGGATGCGTCCCAGCGCCACCACCTGCTCCACCGTCATCGCCCAGGCGCTGCTCGCCCCCTGCGGCACATAGGCGATCCGCCGAGGGTCGCGCGCCGGCATTCCCGGCAGCAATCCGGCCAGCGCCCGCAGCAACGTGGTCTTGCCGGCGCCGTTGGGGCCGATGAGCGCGGTCAGGCTGCCGGCCGCGAACGTGATGTCGATATCGCGCAGCACCGGCTTGCCGCCCAGCGAGATCAACGGTGTGGAGAGTGAAATCAACGGGTTATCCGCCGCGCGATCTGCACAAGGAACGGCGCGCCAAGCAGTGCCGTCAGCACCCCGAGCGGCGGCTCCGCCGACAGCGGCAGCACCAGCGGCAACACGCGGGCCAGCAGATCGGCGGCCAGCAGCAGCGCCGCCCCAGCCAGCAGCGACGGCAGCAGCAGCGCCCCCGGCCGCTGCCCCCAGAACGGCCGCAGCAGATGCGGCACCACCAGCCCGACAAACCCGATGCCACCGGCCACCGCGGTGCCGGCCCCCACCGCCAGCGCGACCCCAACGGCTGCCAGCAGCAGCGTGCGGCCAGGCGCTGCGCCCAGCGTGGCCGCCACCTCCTCGCCCAGCGCCAGCGCGTCCAGTCGCCGCCCGAGGCGCAGCAGCAGCAGGCAACCGAGCAAGATCGGCGGCGCCGCCAGCGCCAGGTGCAGCAGCGAGCGGTCGGCCAGCCCGCCCATCAGCCAGAAGGTGATCTCGGCCAGCGCGAACGGGTTCGGGGCCAGCGCCAGCGCCATCGCCAGCAGCGCCGCCGCCAGCGCCGACAGCGCCACCCCGGCCAGGATCAGCGACGGACCGGACGGCGCCCGCCCGGCCATCACCAGCAACAATCCTGCCCCGACGCCCGCCCCGAGCAGCCCGGCCAGTGGCAAGGCCGGGGCGAACACCGCTGATATCCCCCAATAAAACGCCCCCACTGCCGCCAATGCGGCACAGCCGCCTATCCCCAGCAAACCCGGGTCGGCCAGCGGATTGCGCAACGCGCCCTGCAACACCGCCCCGGAGAGTCCCAGGCCGCCACCCACCAGCAGCGCTAGCGCGGTGCGCGGGAAGCGCAATTGCCAGAGGATCACCGGGCCAGGCAGGCCGAAGCCGGCGGCGCCGGTGAGCAGGCCGAGGACGAGCAATACTACGCAAAGGATTAAGAGAGGTTTCAAGGAAGGCCTTCTTTTTGTGAACAAAAAGAAGCAAAAAAACTTTTCATCCATTGGAGGCGCCGGACTCTCCGCATCTGCGCCGTTGCAAGGCGGACAAAAGTTTTTCGGTTCTTTTTTTCAAAAAAGAACACTTACCTGCCTTCCAAAATGCGCACGGCCTCAGCCGTCCATGGCCCGCCGCAGGCCAGCAGGGCGGGCGGTACGGTGCGGCGGGGCAGGGCGGCCAGGGCGGGGTGGGCCAGCAGGTTGGTGGCCAGGGATGGAAAGCCGGGGGCCTGGGCGGTGACCAGCAGTGCCGGCGGATGGGTGAGCAGGGCTTCCAGGCTGGTGTGGCGGCCCTGGCCGATCGGGGTGAGGCCGGCGGCGCGCAGCACGGCGGCTTGCAGCGAGTCGGGGCCGGCGGTGTAGCCGCGCGGGGCCAGCCAGAGCGAGTCGGTGCCGGCGGTCTTGGGGGCGGCGAGGGCGGTGTCCATCTGGGCCAGCAGGGCGGCGCCGCGTTTCGGTTGGCCGAGCAGGGCGGCGAGGGCCGTGGTTTGCGTGCGGATGGCGGGGAAGTCCTGCGGCAGGGTGATGCGCAGGACGTGGATGCCCTGGCGCTGCAGTGCCGCCAACGTGGCCTGGGCGCCCCAGTTTGTGGCCAGGACGAGGTCGGGGTGCAGGGCCAGCACCGCCTCGGCATCGGCGCGCACCACCGGCAGGTGGGCGGCCTGCTGGGCGACCACCGAGAGGCTGGGGTCGCGGGAGAGGGGGGTGAGACCGACCGCCTGCTCGGGGGCGAGGAGGGCCAGGTACTGGTCGGTGCACAAGTTCAGCGATACCACCCGCATGGCCTGGACGGGTGCCGCCTGGGCCAGCAGCGGGGCGGCCAGCAGCAGGGCGGCCAGCGCCAGCTTGCCGGTCACAGCACCAGCACGCCGTGATGCTTGGCCTTGCCTTCCGGTTCGACGTGGATGGTGATGGTCAGGCCGGCCATGTCGGCTTTCAGGGCTGCTTCGATGCGGTCGCAGATGGCGTGCGCGTCGGCGACCTGCATGGCGCCGGGGACCACCAAATGGAATTCCAGGAAGGTGATGCGGCCGGCGTAGCGGGTGCGCAGGTCGTGCGCCTCGATGGCGCCCTCGGCGTGTTCGGCGACCAGGGTGCGGATGCGGTCGACAATGTGTGGCGAGGGGGCGGCGTCCATCAGGCCGCCGACCGAGTCGCGCAGCACCAGCGTGCCGGAGATCAGGATGTAAAGTGCGGTGAGGGCGCCGAGCAGCGGGTCCAGCCAGTGCACGCCGGTGGTGACCGCCAGGGTGAGGCCGGCCAGCACGCCGATGGAGGTGACCACGTCGCTGAGCAGGTGGCGGGCGTCGGCCTGCAGCGCCGGCGAGCGCAGGCTGCGGCCGCGGCGCAGCAGCAGCAGGCCCCAGAACAGGTTCAGCACGGTGGCGGCGGCGTTCAGGCCCATGCCCAGCGCCGGCGCGGTGATCGGGGTGGGGTGGCGCCAGACCCCCCAGACGTGTTGCATGATGATCAGCGCCGCCATGACGATCAGCACGCCCTCGATGACGGCGGCGAAGAATTCCGCCTTGTCGTGGCCGTACGGGTGGTCGCTGTCGGCCGGCTTGGCGGCGAAGTGCAGCGCCAGCAGGGCGATCAGCGAGGCGGCGACGTTGACCACCGATTCGGCGGCGTCGGAGAACAGCGCGGCCGAATCGGTGACCTGCCAGGCAGCCAGCTTCAGCGCCAGCACGGCGATGCCGATGACGATGGTTCCCGCCGCGATGCGTTCGGCCTGGCTCACGCTGCTGTTCCCGGTTGCGTGCTGCGGCTGTAGCAAACCGGGGCCGGTGCGTCACCCCGAGCGGCGCGGTCAGGGCGCGGTGCGCAGGAAGATCCGCCCGGTGGCCGCCGAAATCCACAGGCGGCGGCCGGCGAGATAATCCATGCCGACGATCATGTCGTAGTCCGGCGGGGCGGCGTTCTGCACGATCAGCAGCGGCGCGGCGATGGTCTGGCGGCCGATGGTGATGCTGGCGAAGCGGTGCACATGCGCCGCGGCGGTGCCGGGGCCGATGCCGACCAGCCTGACCGGCGGGTCGGCGGCGAGTGTTTCGGCTGACAGGGCGGCGGCGCGGGTGGTGACCAGGGAGTGTTGCGAGCCGCTGTCCAGCATCGCCAGCACCGGGCGGCCGTCGAGCGCCGCGCGCATCACCAGGTGGCCCTGGGCGGTGAGCGCGGTTTCCACCACCGTGGCCGGGCCCGGCATCGGCAATGGCACGTCCGGGCAGGCAGGGCCGCGCCAGAGGGTGAGCTGGTGGCGGGCGAGGTCGAGGTCGAGGTCGTACTGGGCCAGGATGTCCATGCCGAACAGGCCGTCCGCGCCGCCGCCGGGGCCGGGCAGGCGGGTGGGCACCACATCGGTCTGACGGTCGGGCAGGGTGAGGGCGCCGAGGCGCAGGCCGGTGGCGATGACCGCGAAGTCGCGGCTGATGCCGCCGACGCCTTGCGAGGCGGTGATGACGCCGGGGTTCATGCGCAGGCCGAGGCGCTGCGCGGCGGCACGGGTGAGCACGGTGTGGCCGGCACCGGTGTCGAGCAGCATGCGGGCGGTTTGGCCGTTGATGCCGATATCGATCAGGGCCTGGTCGTGGGCGATGGCGAGCGGCAGGCTGGCCACCTGGGTGAGGCCGCAGGCCGGGGTGCCGCAGGCGGCCAGCAGGGGGAGCAGCAGGAAAATCGCCAGGCGGTGAAGCGGCAAGGCGCCGGGAGCGTGTGGCCGGCGGGTCATGGCTGCCTGCCCGATTGGATGAAGCCCGATTGGATGAAAATGGTGTTGGAACTGAACGCCAGGAACAGCCGGCGATGGGCTAGATAGTCGGCGCCGAGGATCGTGTCCATGTCGTGGTTGGGCAGGCGGCCGGCGGCGAACAGCGGGTGCGCCAGGATGTCGCCGCCGACGACGAGTCGGCCGAAGCGGTGGAGATGCAGGGTGCTGCGGGCGGAGCCGACGCCGGACATGCTGATGCTGCGGTCGTGGCGCACCGCCTGGTCGGAGACCGCGGTGCGTGACAGCACCACGCTGCGATGGGCGCCGGTGTCGAGCATCGCCTGCAGCGCGTGGCCGTCCAGGCGCACCGGCAGCATCAGGCGCGGCTTGGGCGTGGTGATGGAGGCGGGCACGCTGGTGATCGGGCCGGCGAACGGCAGCGCGGCGCCCGCGCAGGTGCGGCCGCGATACAGGCCGATGCGATGGCCTGGGAGATCGAGGTCGATGTCGTAGCCGCGTATCTGCTGCAGGCTGAGCAAGCCGTCGATGCGGCTTCCGAGTGAAGTGGCGGCCGGCAGCATGCCGGCGCGTTGCCTGGGCAGGGATTGGCCGCCGAGGCGGAGATCGGCGACGGTGACGGCGAAGTTGCGGCTGCTGCCGCCGACGCCGCGGATGTTGAAGCTCGCCCGCTTGTCGAGCGGCAGAGCCAGGCGGGTGATGGCGGCCTGGGTCAGCACCGTCCTGGTTGAACCGGTGTCGATGATCAGCCGGGCGAGCCTGCCGTTGATTTCGACCTCGGCCACCGGGCGGTTGCGGTCGAGGGTGATCGGGACATCGGCGAGCCTAACCAGGCCGCAAGGGGCCGGCGTGGTGGCATGGGCGGACGGGGCTGCCAGCAGCAACGCCAGCAGGACGGCACGACGCCAGACTCGCATGGGACGGCTCCGGGTTGGCTGGCCGCCCCCGACCGGGGCGGGGCCGGCGCCGAGGTTACACCGAGAAATACTTGGCGTGTGGATTCAACACCACGATGGCACTGGTGGATTGTTCCGGGTGGAGCTGCCATTCGTCGGACAGCGACACCCCGATGCGGTCGGCCTGGAGCAGGCGGATCAGCGGTTCCTGGTCTTCCAGTTTCGGGCAGGCCGGGTAGCCGAACGAGTAGCGGCTGCCGTGGTAGTTCTGTTGCAGCATCTTCTCCATGTCGCGGTCGTCCTCGCCGGCGAAACCGAGTTCCGCGCGGATGCGCTTGTGGGTGTATTCGGCCATCGCCTCGGCCATCTCGACGGACAGGCCGTGCAGGTAGAGGTAGTCCTGGTAACGGTTTTCGGCGAACCATTCGCGGGTGGTGTCGCTGGCTTTCTCGCCCATGGTGACCACCTGCATGCCGATCACGTCACGTTCCGCATCGTCGACGTCGCGGAAGAAGTCGGCGATGCATTCGCCGTCGGCTTTCGGCTGGCGCGGCAGGTTGATGCGGAACAGCTCGGTGGTGCCGTCCTGTTCGAAGACGATCAGCTCGTTGCCCTGGCCGGCGGCTTTCCAGTAGCCGTAGATGGCTTGCGGCTTGAGGATGTTGTCGGCTTCGCAGAGGCCGAGCATGCGGCGCATCACCGGGCGCAGTTCCTGGCGGGCCCAGCCGAGGAAGTCTTCGAGCGAGCGGCCCTGTTTGCGAAAGCCCCACTGGAATTGGTACAGGCTGCGCTCGTTGAGGAACGGGATGATGGCCTTCGGCGCCGCCTCGATGACGCGCGGACCCCAGAACGGCGGGGTGATCACCGGCACGTCGCGGGTGAGGCGGTGGCGGCGCTGCTGCACCACGGCGAGATCGACCGGGGCGAAGGCGCGGGCGTCGGCCTGGCCGAGGGTGCGGGCGGTGTTGCGGGCCTTGCCGCTGCGCTTGGCCTGGACGGCCGCGAGGTAGTCGTCGAAGCCGTTGCCGGTGACCTTGTCCATCAGGCTGAGGCCGTCGAAGGCGTCGCGCGCATAGGCGACGCGGCCGCAGGCGTAGGATTGCACGCAGGTGTCCTCGACATAGTTGCGGGTCAGCGCGGCGCCGCCGAGCATCACCGGCACGTTGAGGCCGAGACGGGACATCTCCTCGAGGTTCTCGCGCATCACCACGGTGGATTTGACCAGCAGGCCGGACATGCCGACGGCGTGCGCCTTGTGCTCGCGCACCGCGTCCATCATGTCGGCCAGCTTGACCTTGATGCCGAGATTGACCACCCGGTAGCCGTTATTGGTGAGGATGATGTCGACCAAATTCTTGCCGATGTCGTGCACGTCGCCTTTCACCGTGGCAAGCACGATGGTGCCTTTCTGCTGGCCTTCGACGCGCTCCATCATCGGTTCGAGGTAGGCGACCGCGGCCTTCATGGTTTCGGCGGATTGCAGCACGAAGGGCAGCTGCATCTTGCCGGCGCCGAACAACTCGCCGACCACCTTCATGCCGTCGAGCAGGATGGAGTTGATGATGTCGAGCGGCTCATGGACCTTTAGCGCCTCGTCGAGTTCGTCGGTGAGGCCCTTGCGGTCGCCGTCGACGATGCGGTCCTTGAGGCGGCCCTCGACGGTGTCGGCGCGGGTTTTCTTGACGGCGTCGGCGAGTTTGCGGTCGGCGAAGATCTCCAGCAGCTTTTGCAGCGGGTCGTAGCCTTCGCGGCGGCGGTCGAAGATCAGATCTTCGCAGACCTGCACTTCCTCGGCGGCGATCAGGTGCAGCGGGCGGATCTTGGAGACGTGGACGATGGCGCCGGACATGCCGGCGCGCACCGCATGGTCGAGGAACACCGAGTTGAGCACCGCGCGGGCAGCCGGGTTGAGGCCGAAGCTGACGTTGGAGAGGCCGAGGATGATCTGGATGTCGGGGAAGCGGTCGCGGATCAGCTTGATGCCTTCCAGGGTCCAGGCCGCCAGCTTGCGGTCGTCCTCGTTGCCGGTGGCGATGGTGAAGGTCAGCGGGTCGATCAGCAGGTCGGATTGCGGCAGGCCGTGTCTGGTGCAGGCGAATTCGACCAGACGGGTGGCGACCGCGAGTTTGTCCTCGGCGGACTTGGCCATGCCTTTTTCGTCGATGGTGAGGGCGATGACCGCGGTGCCGAAGCGGCGGGCCAGGATCAGGCGGTCCTCCGCGGCCTTCTCGCCGTCCTCGAAGTTGATCGAGTTGATGATCGGCTTGCCGCCATGCAGCTTCAGCGCCGCCTCGAGCACCGGGGTCTCGGTGCTGTCGATCACCAGCGGCGCGTTGACCGAGGCGGTGAAGCGGCGGATCACCTCGTTCATCTCGGCGATTTCGTCACGGCCGACGAAGGCGGTGCAGACGTCCAGGCTGTTGGAGCCTTCGCCGATCTGCTCGCGGCCGATGGCGACGCAGGCATCCCAGTCGGCGCTCTCCTGGGCGGCGCGCCATTTCTTGCTGCCGTTGGCGTTGCAGCGCTCGCCGATCGAGAAGTAGCTGTTCTCCTGGCGCAGCGGCACCTGCTGGTAGAGGCTGGCGACCGAGGGCATCCAGACCACGCTGCGCTTGACCGGCGCCGGGCGGGCGGCGCCGTTGCGGCGGAGCATGGCGTCGAGTGCGGCGATATGCTCGATCGAGGTGCCGCAGCAGCCGCCGATCAGGTTGACGCCGTCTTCCTGCACGAAGCGTTCGATCCAGGTGGCCATCTCGTCCGGCCCGAGCGGGTAGCGGGTCTCGCCGTCGATCAGCTCCGGCAGGCCGGCATTGGGCTGCACCGAGAGCAGGCCGGGCCAGTTGGCCGAGAGCCAGCGCATGTGCTCGGCCATTTCCTGCGGGCCGGTGGCGCAGTTGAGGCCGAGCAGCGGGATGTCGAGCGCGTTGACCACGGTGGCGGCGGCGGCGATATCGGGGCCGACCAGCAGGGTGCCGGTGGTTTCCACGGTGACCTGGACGAAGATCGGGATGTTGCTGCCGGCCTTGGCGCGGGCCAGCTTGGCGCCGTTGACCGCGGCCTTGATCTGCAATGTGTCCTGGCAGGTTTCGATCAGGATGGCGTCGACGCCGCCGGCGATCAGGCCGCGCGATTGCTCAGCGAGGGCGGCTTCCAGCGGGTCATAGGCGATGTTGCCGAGGCTGGGCAGCTTGGTTCCCGGGCCGATGCTGCCGATCACCCAGCGGTCGCGGCCGTCGGCGAAGCTCTCGGCGGCCTCGCGGGCCAGTTCGGCGCTCACCTTGTTGATCTCGAAGGCGCGTTCGGCGAGGTCGAATTCACCCAGCGTCACCGGGGAGGCGCCGAAGGTGTTGGTTTCCACCATGTCGGCACCAGCCTCGAAATAGCCGCGATGGATTTCGCGCACCAGGTCGGGGCGGGAGAGCGAGAGGATGTCGGTGCAGTTCTCGCGGCCCCAGTAGTCCTTTTCGGTGTCCAGCGTCAGCGCCTGCACGCGGCTGCCCATGCCGCCGTCGCACAGCAGAACGCGGTCGCGCAGGGCATCGAGCAGGTGGGGACGGGTCATCGTGCGGCTTCCAGAACGTGAGGGGCGGGGGCGGGGGCCGGGGCGTGGGCGGTCCATATGCGGACCTCCAACGGGCCGGGGATGGCGGTGGTGGCGGCCGGGGTCAGATGGGCGGCGGCGAGGCGTTCGGCCATTGCTTCATCGGAGAAACCGGGCCAGCGATGGGCCAGGCGCTGCATACAGGCGGCGTTGGCGTGGCCGGCGAGGTCGACCACCAGCAGGCGGCCGCCAGGGGCAAGCACGCGGGCGGCCTCGGCCAGGGCGGCGGCGGGGTCTTCGGCGTAGTGCAGCACCATCTGCAGCACCACCGCGTCGAACCCGGCGTCGGGCAGCGGCAGGCGATACATGTCGGCCAGGCGCACGGCGCAATGGGTCAGGCCGGGATGGGCGAGGCGGGCGCGGGCAAGGGCCAGCATGGCGCGGCTGGCATCGACGCCGAGTGCTGCCGACACGTTTGGCGCGACCAGTTCCAGCAGCCGGCCGGTGCCGGTGCCGATATCCAGCAGGCGGCCGATCTCGGGGCCGAGCAGCGCCAGCAGCGCCTGTTCCACCGCCTGGGCGGGGAGGTCGAGGGCGCGCATCTCATCCCAGTCGGCACCCTTGCGGCGGAAGCTCTCGCTGGCGATGCGGGCGCGTTCGGCGAGCACGCGGGCGGCCTGGCGGCGGTCGGCGGCCAGCGTCGGCTCGTCTTCCGGCAGGCGGGCGAGTACAGCGCGGGCCAGCGAGCCGGGGCGGCTGGTCTCCGGCGGCAGGGTGAACCAGACATTGGCGCCCTCGCGCAGGCGGTCGAGCAGGCCGGCCTCGCCGAGCAGGCGCAGGTGGCGCGATAGCCGCGGCTGGGACTGCCCGAGGATTTCGGTAAACTCCATGACGCAGAATGAGCCGCGCGCCGCCAGCGCCAGTAGCCGCAGGCGGGTGGGCTCGGCGCAGGCGCGCAGCGCGGTCAGGAGGGGTTCCATGGCGTTGTCATCGCATAAAGATATCCTTATGTCTACTGGATGACAGATATGGCTGATGCGCGGGTGCCGGTGGTGTTTGCGGCGGCGGAACTGGCCGGGGCCGAGGACGCATTGCTGTTGGACGCCGGGCTGCTGGATGCCGGCCAGGGCGGCGGCGCGGCGGCCGGCGTGGTGGTGCGCCTGCCGCGTGCGGCGCTCGGCCATCGGATCGGTTGCGTCTGCTGCGTGCCGCGGGGTGCGGCGGCCGAGGCGCTTGGCCGGCTGTTCCTGGCGCGGGCGCGCGGCGAGGTGGGGTTCTTCCGCCGCGTGGTGGTTTGCGTGGCCGATGCCGCCGCGGTGCGTGAGGCGGTGCTGGGGGATCGGCTGGTGGCGGGGCGGTATCGACTGGATTCGTCCGTGACAAGTATGTAGACTGGGCACTGTTTTATGGACGTTGGCGGCCAGTGCCGGCGCATCACGAAAACGTATGGCCGACTACGACGTGTTATTGCAGCGCACAATGTGCTAGCATTGAGCCCGGCTGGGTCGCGCATCGGGCGGCGTCCACGGAACCGGGCGATGCCGCCAGCGCGCAGCGTGTCCGCAACGAGGGGTGTGATTTTTGGACTCTGCGAACACTGACGCACCGGACGGCGGGGTACCAGACGCGGGCGCACCGGATGCCGGGCCGCATCGCCTGGCGGCGGTCGATCCGTCGGCCGTGCCGGAGACTGCCGACGACATTGCCAGCCGGGCCGAGAAGCCGCTGTCGCCGCTGGATGTGCGGGTGATGGCGGTGATGGAGGCCGCCCGGTTTCATGGCGCCGAGTTGGACCGTGACGATCTGCGATTCCCCCAGGGCGAGGCGCCGTCGCCGGCGACGCTGGTCGAGTGGGTGCGCGGCGCCGGGCTGTGGGCCAAGGCGACGCGGTTGCGCTGGCGGCATCTGATCGGTCTGGAGAGCGGCGGCCCGGTGGTGCTGTTGCTGGCCGACGGCAGCGCCGCGCTGATGGTGCGCGCCGACTCCGCCCGCAATGTAGTGCTGCTGAAAGACCCGACCGGCGCCGGCGATGGCCAGCCGGTGGCGGTTGACGAGTTGCGGCTGGCCCAGGTCTGGAACGGCGAGACCCTGCTGGTGCGGGCCGAGCGCGGCACCAGCATGGACAACGCGCCGTTCACCTTCGGCTGGATCGCCCGGATGGTGCTGCTGGAGAAGCGCATCCTGCGCGATGTCGCCCTCGGCTCGGTGGTGTTGAGCTTTCTCACCATCGTGCCGCCGTTGCTGGTGATGGTGGTGATCGACAAGGTGATCACCTATCAGAGCATCAGTTCGCTGATCATGGTCTCGCTGATGCTGGCCGCGGCGGCGCTCTACGAGGCCTATCTCGGCTATGCCCGCCGCGAACTGATCCTGGTGGTGGCCACCAGGATGGACGCCAAGCTGGGGCTGCACGTGTTCAAGCGGCTGCTGGGGCTGCCGATCGACTACTTCGAGCGGACCCAGGCCGGCGCGATCATGTACCAGTTGCAGCAGGTCACCAAGATCCGCGACTTCCTGACCGGCAAGCTGCTGACCACCATTCTCGACAGCATCACGCTGCTGGTGCTGCTGCCGTTCCTGTTCTGGCTGAATGCCACGCTGACCTGGCTGGTGATCGCCTGCGCCATCCTGGTGGCGCTGATCATCATGGTCTACCTGCCGTCGGTGCGGCGCGCCTATAGCCGCTACATGCGGGCCGAGATCGAGAAGAACACGGTGCTGAACGAGTCGGTGCATGGCATCCGCACCGTGAAGTCGCTGGCGCTGGAGCCGCAGCAGCGCGAGATGTGGGACCGCAAGGTCGCCGACGCCTCGGCGTGGCGCAAGGCGATGGGCGACGCCTCGAACTGGCCGCAAAGCCTGGTGGTGCCGTTCGAGGTGATGATGAACCGCGGCGTGCTGCTGATCGGCGCCTATCTGGCGTTGACCAGCGGCGGCGTCTCGGCCGGTGCGCTGATCGCCTTCATGATGCTGTCCGGCCGGGTGGCGGCGCCGCTGGTGGGCATGGCCAAGCTGGTGGAGGACCTGGAGGAGGTGCGCGCCTCGGTGGCGCTGGTCTCCCAAGTGTTGAACAACCGGCCGGAAACCCTCACGCCGGGCGCCGGGTTGCGGCCGAAATTCGAGGGCTCGGTGCGTTTCGACCGGGTGACCTTCACCTATCCCGGCTCCAAGCACCCGGCGCTGGAGGAGATCACCTTCGAGATTCCGGCCGGCACCATGCTGGGCGTGGTCGGTCGCTCCGGCTCCGGCAAGTCCACCATCACCCGGCTGCTGCAGGGCATCAACCGGGAATACGAGGGCTACATCAAGGTCGACGGCAACGATCTGCGTGAGATCAACCTGGCGCATCTGCGGCGCAGCTTCGGTGTGGTGCTGCAGGAGAATTTCCTGTTCCGCGCCACCATCCGGGAAAACCTGATCGCCGGGCGACCGGGCCTGACGCTGACCGACGCGGTGCGCGCGGCGCGGCTGGCCGGGGCGGAGGAGTTCATCGAGCGGATGCCGATGGGCTACGAGACCTGGATCGAGGAGGGGTCGCCAAACCTGTCGGGCGGCCAGCGGCAACGGCTGGCGATTGCCCGCGCGCTGATCCACGACCCGCGACTGCTGATCCTCGATGAGGCGACCAGCGCGCTCGATCCGGAGAGCGAGGCGCTGGTGAACGCCAACATCCAGCGGATCGCCTTCGGTCGCACCATGGTGATCGTTTCGCACCGCCTGTCTTCGCTGATCGACTGCCACCAGATCCTGGTGCTGGATGCCGGTCGCGTGGTGGACATGGCGCCGCACAAGGAATTGCTGGAGCGCTGCCAGATCTACCGCTCGTTGTGGCAGCAACAGAACCGGCACATGGATGGCGCCAACAAGCCAACGCCGAAGCCGGTGCTGGCCCAAGGTGACTGAACGAACGGTGACTGAACGAACGGCGATTGGGCGAACGGCGGCCGGGTGAACCGGCGACCGGGTGTTTGAAAGCTGAGTGGCCGGCGACTGGGTTGTCGGCGAAGGAACAAGGACTGCGATGGCCAAGCTGCTCACCACACGCGCCGATTCCGGCAAGGCGGTCGCCCAGCCGAATCGCGGCGATCTGGCCACCGTGCCGGAGCGTTCCGACCCGGCGGTGCCGATCCTGCTGGAGTTCGAATCGCCGACCGCTGCGGTCATCGCCGCCCCGGTGCCGGCGCGGTCGCGCTATGTCACCTGGATGCTGGCCTCGATGTTCGCGGTGTTCCTGGTTATCGCGCTGGCGGTGCCGATCGACCGGGTGGTGGTGTCGTCCGGGCGGGTGGTCACCACTGCGCACAACATCGTGGTGCAACCGCTGGAGACCTCGATCGTCCGCTCGATCGATGTGCGCGAGGGGCAGCTGGTGCATGCCGGGCAGCTGCTGGCCAGGCTGGACCCGACGTTTGCCGCCGCCGATGCCGGGCAGTTGCAGACCCAGGTCGACAGCCTGCAGGCCGAGGTGACGCGGTTGCAGGATGAGCTGGCCGGCAAGCCGTATTTCTCTGACGGCACGCCGCCGGGCCAGTTGCAGGCGACCTTCTACACCCAGCGCCATGCCCAGTTGTCGGCGGCGATGGATGACTATGCCAAGAAGATCGACAGTGCGCGGGCAAAAGTGCGCCAGGCGCTGGGCGATGTCGCCTCCTATACCGAGCGGCTGGCAACGGCCAAGATCGTCGAGTCCAAGCGGCGCCAGTTGGAGAACCTGCAGGTCGGCAGCCAGCTCAATACGTTGGGCGCGATGGACAACCGGGTGGAGATGCAGCGGTTTGTCGAAAGTGCCCGCGCCGCCGCCGAAGGCGCCACGAGCGACCTGGCGGCGCTGGTGGCGGAGCGGGACAACTACCTGCAGCAGTTCAACGCCACCACCTCGCAGACCCTGACCGACCAGGGGCGCAAGCTGGATGATGCGCGCGAGAGCCTGAAGAAGGCCAAGCTGCGGCGCGCGCTGGTGGAGCTGCGCGCCGAGCGCGATGCGATCGTGCTGACCGTGGCACAGGTCAGTGTCGGCTCGGTGATGCAGTCGGGCGATCAGTTCATCACCATGGTGCCGCTCGACACGCCACTCGAGGTCGAGGCGATCATGGACGGGCGGGATGCCGGCTTCGTCGCGGTCGGCGATCATGTGACCGTGAAGTTCGATACCTTCCCCTATACGACATACGGCTACGCGCATGGCACGGTGCGGGTGATCAGCCCCGACAGCTTCCGCAACCCGAACCAGGATCGCAAGACCGGCTCCGCCACGCCGCAGCGCGACACGACGGATTTCGGCAATTTTTATTATCGTATCCGCGTCACCATCGACTCGATGGCAATGCATGATCTGCCGGCGGGCTTCCGCGTCGCGCCTGGCATGCCGGTGACCGGTGACATCAAGATCGGCAAGCGCACCATCGTGCAGTGGATGCTGTCGCGGGTGATCCCGGTGGCAACCGAAAGCATGCGCGAGCCATGACCCGGGGCATCGCATGAGGTTGGCGCATCGCATCGTAGGAGGCGGTTGACGGCATGGCTGGGCTGGTACGCAGGGTCAAGGGTTGGGTCGGTTCGCCGGCGATGAAGCTGCGCGAGGCGCATAAGCTGATCGCCAAGGGCAAGCTGGCGGAGGCGTTTCCGCTGCTTGGGCAGGCCGCGCAGGCGGGGCTGGCCGAGGCGGAATACCTGGTGGCGCGCTGCTACCTGGAGGGCGCCGGCGTGCCGCCCAGCCCCGCCGAGGGTGCCCGTTGGCTGGAGCGGGCGGCGAACCAGGGCTATATCGAGGCGCAGACGGCGATGGCCGGGCTGTTCCTGCGCGGCGCCAGCGTTGTCGAAGGCGGCGGCGAGGCGGCAGCGCACGCGCCCGGCGCCGCGGCGCGGCCGGCGACGACGCTGTTCGCGCCCACCGAGGCCGCGGCGCCGGACTTCGTGCGCGCCACCGCGTGGGCGCGCAAGGCGAGCGACGGCGGTTCGGCGGACGGCAAGGCGCTGCTGGCCTATATCCTGACCTCCGGCCCGGAGGACAAGCGCGACCTGGCGGCGGCGGAGGCGTTGTATCGTGCCTCGGCGGCGGCCAATTGCGCCCAGGGTTGCCTGGGGCTGGGGCTGGCGCTGCTGCGGTTGGCGCAGACCCCGGCGCAGCTGCTGGAGGTGTCCGCGCTGTTCCGCCGCGCCGCCGAGGCCGGGCTGGGCACCGCGATGTATCTGCTGGGGCTGATGCTGGAGCGCGGCGATGGCGTGGCCCAGGACATTCCGGCCGCGGCGAGGTGGTACAAGCAGGCGGCGATGCGCGGCATGCGCTCGGCGCAGGCGCGCTATGGCCTGGCGCTGATGCAGGGCAACGGCGTCGAGAAGGATCTGCAGGAGGGCGAGTCCTGGCTGCGGCGCGCGGCGTTGCAGGGCGATCCGGATTCGGCGGCGCTGGTGGGCGACCTGTATGCCCGCGGCGGCGCGCTGCCACCCAACCATGCCGAGGCGGCCAACTGGTATCGCCGGGCGGCCGAGGCCGGGCACAAGGCGGCGGCACGCTCCCTCGGCCTGCTGTATCTGACCGGCGCCGGCGTGCCGCATGATTCCGGCGAGGCGGCGAAATGGTTCCGGGTGGCGGCCGAGGCGGGGGTAGAGCAGGCCAAGTACGACCTCGCGCAACTGGTGCTGAAGGGCGAGGCGCGACCGGAAGATTCGGTGCGCACCAGCGAATGGTTCGCCAAGGCGGCGGAAACCGGCGATCTGGTGGCCGCGTTCAACTATGGCGTGTGCCTGGCCGAAGGCGTCGGCGTGGCGCGCGACGACCAAGAAGCGGCGCGCTGGTTGCGGCGGGCGGCGGAGGGCGTGGTCAACGCGCAATTCTGGTATGGCCGCATGCTGTGCGAGGGGCGCGGCGTGCCGGCCAATCTCGAGGAGGGGCGGAACTGGATCGGGCGAGCCGCCGCGGTCGGGATGGTCGATGCGCAGGTGGCGTTGGGCGAAATGCTGGTCGCCGGACGCGGCGGCAAGCGGGACCATGCCGAGGCGGTGGTGCTGTTCGAGAAGGCGGCCGCCAAGGGCCATGCCGGGGCGATGTTCGCGCTGGGCGCACTGCATGGCGGCGGCCATGACGTGCCGTGGAACCGCCCCGAGGCGCAGAAATGGTTCCGCCTGGCGGCCGAGCGCGGCCACGGACTGGCGCAGATGATGCTGGGCCGCTACCTCGCCCGCTCGCTAGCCGGGGAGCGCAACCTCAAGGAGGCACGCTACTGGTTCCAGCAGGCGATCGAGCGGGGGGTGAATGACGCGCGCGGCGACCTTGCCGCGCTGGCCCCGGCAGAGGCGCCGGCCGCCGAGGGAAGCGGGGAAGGCGACGGTCGTGCGGCGCCGCTTCGCAGCGGTGCGGCGGCCGACTGAACCAGATGGCGCAGCACGACGCTGATCCGCAGCGATCGGCCGAAACGACCGAGGGCGCGGCGCCCGCCACCCAGGCGGAATGGTTCCAGCAGCGCGCCCGCGCGGCGTGGCAGGCGGGGCAGGCGGCGTTGGCCGAAGGCGATCTGCCGGCCGCCCGTGCCAATCTGGAGCGGGCCTGCCGGCTGGCACCCCAGGACGATGCCGCGGCGCTGTCGCTGGCGCTGCTGCAGTTGCAGGACGGGCAGACCGGGCCGGCGGTGGCCAGCCTGGCGGCGATCACCGCGCGCGTTGACGCGCGCGAGGCGTGGCTGGCGCTGGCGGCCGGGCGGCTGGCGCAGCATCAACCGCAGCAGGCGGCGGCGGCGCTGGCGGCGGCGTTGTCCGGGCATGTGTTCCCCGCCGACGGGATGATGGCGCCGCTGGCCGACGCGGTGGCGGATGCGGCCGAACTGCCGGGCTGGTGCGGCCTGGACGGGCAGGGCCGGCTGGTGGTCAGCCGTGGGACGCCGCCGCAAATCCTGCTGGATGGCGTGGAGGTCGGGTGGAGTCCGCGCAAACGGTTGCCCGCCACGGTGGCACGGGTGGAGGTGCGGCGCGGCGGGCGGGCGTTGCTCGGCAGCCCGCTGGCGCCGATGCGGCTACGGCGGGTCGAGGGTATCGTCAAGTGCCGGGACGGCGGCCTGGCGGGCTGGGCGTGGCATCCGGCCGACCCCGATGCCGATCCGGAATTGCGTATCGTGCCGCTTTCCGGCCGGCTTGCGTTGCGTATCCGCGCCGGCGATCGCGCGGTGGCGGCGGATATGCCGCTGGCCCGGCCGCGCGGCTTCTCGATTTCTGCGACGGCGTTGGCCGGGATTTCCGGCCCGGTCCGGGTGCTGGGCGCCGATGGACGTGACCTCGCCGGCAGCCCGCTCGATCCTGGAGCGCCGGTGCGGGCGGCGGCGGCGATCGCCGGGCTGGTGGCGCGGCGCACCCCACTTTCGGGTCCGCCCGAGGCCGCCGATGGCCTGGAACTGGCAGCGGTGGCGGCCGAACTGCGCGGCCCGCCGGCCAGGGCGAGGCTGGTGCCTGGCCGCCCGGTGGCGGTGGTGGTGCCGGCGTTCCGCGATGCGGCGATGACCCTGGCCTGCCTCGCTGCGGTGTTCGCCACCGTGCCTGCGGAGACCAAGGTGCTGGTGGTGGACGATGCGACCCCGGAGCCGGCGTTGGCCGAGGGACTGGCGGACCTGCAGCGACAGCGCCGTATCCGTCTGCTGCGCCACCCGGAAAATCGCGGCTTCCCGGCCGCCGCCAACACCGGATTGCGCGCCGCCGCCGGGCTGCCCGGCCGGCCGGACGTGGTGCTGCTGAACAGCGATGCGCTGGTGACGCCGGGTTGGCTGGAGCGGTTGCGCCGCGCCGTGCACGCGGCGCCGGATATCGGCACCGCGACGCCGCTTTCCAACGACGCGACGATCATGAGCTACCCCGACCCGGCGCTGCCCGCGGCAGCACCCGTCGGCGCCAGGCTGGCCGCCCTGGCGCGTCTGGCCGGACGCACGCTGGACGGGGTGACGGTGGAACTGCCGACCGCGATCGGCTTCTGCATGTATATCCGCCGCGAATGCCTGGCCGACACCGGGCTGTTCCGCGCTGAAATCTTCGCCCAGGGCTATGGCGAGGAGAACGACTTCTGCCTGCGCGCCCGCCATCTCGGCTGGCGGCATATCGGCGTGCCAGGCGCCTACGTGGCACACCAGGGCGGGCGCTCGTTCGGGGCGGCGAAATCGCCGCTGCTGGCGCGCAATCTGGCCGTGCTGGAGCAGTTGCACCCCGGTTATCACCGCTTGGTGATGGAGTTCCAGCGCGCCGACCCGATGGCGGAGCCGCGCCGTGCGCTGGACATCGCCCGCTGGAAGGCCGGCCGGGCCAAGGCCGGAGCGTTGCTGCTGGTCAGCCACGACAGCGGCGGCGGGGTGGAGCGGGCGCTGCGCGAACGCGCTGCCGCGGAGCAAGCCGAGGGCCGCCGCGCGGTGGTGCTGCGCCCGGTGCTGGCGCGCAATGGCGAGGCCGGGGACCGCCGCTATCGGCCCGGCCTGTGCATCGTCGGCGACGGCGCCGATGGCGGCTTTCCCAATCTGCAGTTCCGCCTGCCGGAGGAGCTGGATGCACTGGTGCGCCTGCTGCGCGCCGACCGACCGGCGGCACTGGAGGTTCACCATCTGCTCGGCCACAGCCATGCGGTGACCGAGCTGGCGGCGCGGCTGGGCATCCCCATCGATTACCATGTGCATGATTACGCCGCGTTCTGCCCGCGCATCACGCTGGTGGGTCCGGGCGGCCGCTATTGCGGCGAGCCGGACTCCGCCGCGGTGTGCGATGCCTGCGTCGCCGATTGCGGCTCGGCGATTGAGGAGGCGATCGGCGCCGCCGCCCTGCGCGCCCGCTCGGCGGCGGATTTTGCCGCCGCACGCCGGATCGTCGCCCCGTCGCAGGATGTCGCGGCACGGTTGCGCCGGCATTTCCCCGGCATCGCGCCAGAGGTCGTGCCGCTGGAATCGGATGACCGGCTGCCCCGGCTGGTGATCCATCGGCCGCGCACCCGGCGCCTGGTCTGCCTGATCGGGGCGATCGGCCCGGTGAAGGGCTACGACGTGCTGCTGGACTGCGCCCGCGATGCCGCCTGGCGCGACCTGGCACTGGAATTCGTCCTCGCCGGCCATTCCCCCGACGACGCCAGGCTGATGGCAACCGGACGGATCGCGGTGACCGGGCCGTATCGCGACGCCGGGGCCGAGGCGCTGGTGCGTGGCCTGAAGGCAGATCTCGCCTGGTTGCCCTCCATCTGGCCGGAGACCTGGTGCTACACGCTCGGCACCGCATGGCGGGCCGGGCTGCGGGTTGCCGCCTTCGATATTGGCGCGCCCGCCGAGCGCATTCGCCGCACCGGGCGCGGCTGGCTGCTGCCGCTGGGGCTGCCGGCAGCAGCAATCAACAATGCGTTGCTTGCCGTAAACCTTGCGACAGGCGATGTATGAGTTCAATGCACCAGCGTATCCCGTAACGGCCGGCCAACCAACGCACGCCACCGACTCCACCGTCCCGTCCAACATCCGATCTTGTCCAACGCCATCGAGAAGAGTGAGAGCTACATGTCCGACGTTGCCGCCCCCAAACGCGAGAACCGCCAGCGGGTGACCGAGTTGAATGTCTCGGGCCATCTGATGACGCTCGACACCGGCCTGTTCTGTATCCTGCAGACCGCCGCCAAGGCGGTGGACGCCGGCAGCGGATTGCCCGGCGTGCGGCTGTCGGTGCCGCCAGGGGCCGGTAGCCGGCCGGACTCGGTGCAGATCAGCTCATTTCGCGCCGATGGCTGGCTGAGCGGTTTCGGCGATGCGGCGCTGGTGCGGGTTACCAACGGGCCGGCGCAACTGCTGGTGACCGTCTATCAGGGCCCGGCGGGCGAGCATACCGCGCCGAACCTGCAGGTACTGCGCTTGCTGGAGGGGCCAGCCTCGGCCGCCAATCCGCAGGCGCCGGCTGCCAACCCGCAGGCGCCGCCCGCGCCGGATGCCGCGGGCCAGAAGGTGATGGACATGGTCGCGCATATCCAGGGGCGCGGCGATGTCGGCGCGCTGCTTGGCGACTGGCTCGGCGAACGCGGCAGCAAGCGCTGGATCGAGGGCTTCGCGGTGTCGCCGGCGCATGAAGTTCCGCCGCAGGACATCGAATACCAGGCGGTGCTCGGCCGCGGCTGGCTGTCGCCCTGGGCCGAGGGCGGCCAGTTCTGCGGCAGCCGCGGCATGGCGCTGCCGGTGCTGGGCCTGCGGCTGCGGCTGCGCGGCGCGTCGGCGCAGAGCCATGAATGCAGCTATTCCGCGACGTTCACCGACGGCACCGAGATCGGCCCGGTCAGCGCCGGCGAGGCCTGCGAGGCAGAGAGCCTGGCGCCGATGGAGGCGTTCCACGTCGAGATCCGGCCGCGCGGATCGGCCGCCAAAGCACCGGCCAAGGCCGAGGCAAAACCGGCCGCCAAGCCTGCCCCAGCCAAACCTGCCGCGCCCAACCCGGTCGCTCCGAAGGCCGCCGCCGCCAAGCCCGCCGCACCGAAGCGTGGTGCGGCCAAACCGGCAGCCACGGCACCGGCCGGCAAGGGAGGGCGTGGCCGCTGAGGCACAGGCAACCGCCTGCGGCCGGCCGGCGTGCCGGCCACCACTGAGTCGATATCCGGCCGGGGCGACTGCCCGCGCCGGCCGGATACCGGCGGGACAAGCAAGGGCCACGCGTGAAGTTTCTCTTCGTTCACCAGAATTTTCCTGGCCAGTACCTGCACATCATCAACCATCTGCTGGCCAGCGGGCGGCACGAGATTGTGTTCGTGGCGCAACCAAACAGCAACACCATCGCCGGCGTGCGGCGGGTGTTCTACGAGGGGCCCAAGCCACCGCCGAACGGCATCCACCCCAATGTGCGCGACCACGAACTGGCGGCCCGGCGGGCGGAGAGCGTGGCGCGGGTGGCGCATAACCTGAAAGGCCTGGGCTTCACGCCCGACATCATCATCGGCCATCACGGCTGGGGCGAGCTGCTCGACCTGCCGGCGGTCTGGCCGAGCGTGCCGCTGCTCGGCTATTTCGAGTTCTATTATCACAGCAACGGCCAGGATGTCGGCTTCGACCCGGAATTCCCGGTCGACGAGCGGCTGCTGAGCCGGATCAACTCGATGAACACCATCAACCTGCTGGCGCTGTCGCTGGAGCAGCACGGCCACACCCCGACCCGCTGGCAGTTGGAGCGCTACCCCGAATGGGCGCGCGGCAACATCAAGCTGCTGCCGGAGGGCGCATTGCTGGACACCTGCAAGCCGGACCCCAAGGCGCACGGCAAGACGCTGGCAATCGGCGATTTCCGGGTGACGCCGAAGGATCGGCTGGTCACCTACGTGGCGCGCAACCTGGAGCCGTATCGCGGCTTCCACACTATGATGCGGGCGCTGTCGCCGCTGCTGAAGGCGCGCAGCGACGTGAAAGTGGTGCTGGTGGGCGGCGACGATGTCAGCTACGGCGCGCGGCTGGCCAACACCACCTGGCGGGCGCATTTCCAGCAGGAGCAGGAGGGCAAATACGATACCAGCCGGGTGCTGTTTCCCGGCCAGGTGCAGTACGCCCAGTATCTGCGGCTGCTGCAGCGCTCGGATTGCCATGTCTACCTGTCCTACCCGTTCGTTGCCTCCTGGTCGCTGCGCGAGGCGATGGCGGCCGGCTGCGCCATTGTCGGCGCCGATGTGGAACCGGTGCGGGAGTTCATCACCGATGGCCGCACCGGGCTGATCACCTCGTGCCTCGATCCGGCGGCGCTGGCGGAGCGGGTGCAGATAGTACTGGGGGACGCATCGCTGAACGCCAGGCTGCGCGCCGCCGCACGCCGGCATGCGGAGCGGCATCTGGACATGAAGCAGCATGTGCAGGCGTTCGAGGCGCGGATTACCGAGATCACCGGGCAGGAATTGAGGTAAGCAAGATCTTCTTTTTGTGAACAAAAAGAAGCAAAAAAACTTTTCATCCATTGGAGTGTACCGAATCTCCACCCCTCTGCTGCTGCAAGGCGGATGAAAGTTTTTTGGTTCTTTTTTACAAAAAAGAACCCTTGCTTGCCTTAACGCGATAGCGATACGCCCCGTATCCCCCCAGGTGGGCGCTTTTTCGGTTGCCATGATGCGGCCGCCCGGCTCAAATCCTCCCGAGGAGCATGCCGCCCGGGAACCAGCCCGGGTGCAATCGGGAGCCAGATCGATGAAACGTCGTACCTTTCTCGCGGCCGGCGCCGCGGCTGCGGCGATGCCGCTCGCCCGGCCGGCGATCGCCGCCCCTGCCAGCAAGCTGGTGTTCGTGCCGCAGGGCAATCTGGTCAGCCTGGACCCGGTCTGGACCACCGCCGCGGTGACCCGCGCCGCCGGGCTGATGGTCTACGAGACGCTGTATGGCCGCGACCAGACGTTGCGCGCGCATCCGCAGATGGTGGCGGGCCATGTGGTGGAGGACGACGGCAAGCGCTGGACCATGACGCTGCGCGACGGCCTCATGTGGCATGACGGCACGCCGGTGCTGGCGCGGGACTGTGTCGCCTCGATCCGGCGCTGGCTGGCCAGGGATGCGGTGGGCAGCACGCTGATCACGCGGATCGACGCGCTGGAGGCCAAGGATGATAAGACCATCGTCTGGCGGCTCAACAAGCCGTTCGCCAGCCTGCCCAACGCGCTTGCCAAAACCCAGCCGAGCCCGGTGATGATGCCGGAGCGGCTGGCCAAGACCGATCCGCACAAGCAGGTCAGCGAAGTGATCGGCAGCGGGCCGTTCCGCTGGCTGAAGGATGAATATGTGTCGGGCAGCCAGGCGGTGTTCGCCAAGAACGAGAAATACCTGCCGCGCGATGAACCCGCCGACTATGCCGCCGGCGGCTACCGGGTGATGGTGGACCGGGTGGTGTGGAAGGTTATCCCCGACGCCTCGACCGCCGCCAATGCCCTGGTGACCGGCGAGGTGGACTGGGTGGAGATGCCGCTGCCCGATCTGCTGCCGCTGCTGCGCAAGGCCCAGGGCGTCAGCGTCGATCGGCTCGACCCGTACGGCATCTACCCGGTGCTGCGGCCGAATTTCCTCAATGCGCCGACCTCGGAGCAGGCGATCCGCAAGGTGATGCTGGCGGCGATCGACCAGAAGGAAGTGATGACCGCGCTGATGGGCGACGATACCGCAGCGTATCACACCGATGTCGGCATCTTCATCCCCGGTTCGGAATCGGCCAACAGCGGCGGCATGGCGTCGATCACCAAACGCCATACCACCGCCGAGTTGCAGGCGATGCTGAAGGCCGCCGGCTACAAGGGGGAGCGGGTGGCGCTGATGCACCCGACCGACCAGGTGTTCTACGACCCGATGACCAACGTGGTGGCGGCACAGCTGAAGGCGGTGGGTTTCAACATCGATGACCAGACTACCGACTGGGGCACCATCGTGCAGCGGCGCATCAGCAGGAAGCCGCTCGACCAGGGGGGCTGGTCGCTGTTCGTCACCGGCTTCCCGGCGGTGGACCAGGGCAACCCGATCCTGACCGACGCGGTGCGTGGCAACGGCGACAAGGCCTGGTATGGCTGGCCGACCAATCCGAAGCTGGAAACCCTGCGCGACGCCTGGATCGACAGCACCGACGAGGCGGAGAAGAAGAAGCTGGCCGAGCAGATTCAGACCGAGGCGCTGGACTTCGTCACCCTGATCCCGCTGGGCCAGTACATGCAGTCGACCGCTTGGCGTAGCAACCTGAAGGGCCTGCTGAAGGGCCCAGTGCCGGTGTTCTGGAACATCAGCCGAAGCTAAGTCCGGCGTGCCCGCCGGCTTCGACCAGCGGGCACGGTGTGCTTCACATCGTCAGCACGATCTTGCCGAAATGCCGGTTCGCCTGCATATGCGCCAGCGCCTCGGCGGCCTGCGCCAAGGGAAAGCTGCGGTCGATCGGCAGCCGCAGCGTGCCGGCCGCAACCGCGCCCCACAGATCGGCGCGCATCCGCCGGTTGATCTCGCGCACCTCCTCGATCGTGCGGGTGCGGAAGGTGACGCCGATATAGGCGATACGGCGCAGCGCATGCAGGTCGTAGTCGAACTCGCCCCTGGCGCCGCCCAGCCGGCCGACATTGACGATGCGGCCGAGCAGCGCCGTCGCAAGCATGTTTTCGCGGGCGACGCTGGCCGAAACCTGATCGACGATCAGTTCCACCCCGCGTCCGTCGGTGGCGGCGAGAACATGGCGCGACCAGTCCGCCTCGGAAGGGTCCACCGCCAGGTCGGCGCCGAATTCCGCCAGCCTAGCGCGGCGGTCGGCATTGCCGGAGGCGCCGATCACCAGCCGCGCGCCCATCGCCTGGGCGATCTGCATTGCCATCAGCCCGACCCCGGAGCTGGCGCCCTGGATCAGCACCGCCTCGCCCTTGGCCAGCCTGCCATTTGTCACCACCGCGTCATGCATGGTCTGCAACGCCACCGGCAGCGTGGCGGCCTGCTCGAAGCTCATCGCTCCGGTCGGCAGCGGCGACACCCGGCCCCAGTCGGCGACCGCGAATTCGGCGAACGCGCCGCCGCCCGAGCCCATCACCCGGTCGCCGGCCTTCACGCCCCGCACCTCGGTGCCGACGCTTGCCAGCTCGCCGGCGAACTCCATGCCGACGATGGTCCCCGGCCCGCCGACCGCGCCATGAAGGTGCCCGGCGGCGACGGTGATATCGGCGCGGTTCAGTGCTGCGGCACGAACCCGCACCAGCACCTCGTTGGGTTTCGGGGCAGGGGCTGCGACCTCGCGCAGTTGCACGCCCTGTTCGGTGACGATGGCGGCTTGCATGATCGGCGCTCCCTCGGTTGCTGCCGCGACAGCGTAGGGCGGTTGGCGCCCGCCGATAAGCGCCTGTAACGTCGGCGGCGCAGCAGCGTCTTCCGCATAGTCGCACGCGCAGGAGATCACCGTGACCCGCACCGCCGCCCGCCCGCATCTCAGCCGCCGCCAGGCCGGCGCATTGCTGCTCCCGGCTCTGCTGCTCGGCGGCCGCCGCGCCCTGGCGCAGACCCCGGCCCGCCCGATCGTGCTGGAACTGTTCACCTCCGAGGGCTGCTCGTCTTGCCCGCCGGCCGACGCCCTGCTGCACCGCCTCGCCACTGGCACCGATACGCTGCTGCCGCTGGCCTTCCACGTCACCTACTGGAACTATCTCGGCTGGCGCGACCCGTTCTCGCTGGAGGCCGCCACCGCCCGCCAGCGCGCCTATGCCAACCTCACCGCCAGCCACAGCGTCTACACGCCGCAACTGATCATCGAGGGCCGGCAGGAAGTGGTCGGCTCCGATGAACTGGCGGTGCTCCGCGCGCTGCGCACCGCCGCCGCCGAAATGCCGCCGCCGCCGCCGCTGCGCCTGACCGACGCCAACGGCCAGGCGGAAATCGAACTTGGCGCCGCCCCTGGCTTGCCGCCCGGCCTGGTGCTGCTGCTCGGCTACGACCGCGAGCACCGCACCGCCATCGGCCGCGGCGAGAACAGCGGCCACACCCTGCTGGAGGCCAACATCGTCCGCGCCGTGGTGCCGCTCGGCAGCTGGAACGGCGAGCCACTGCGCCTGCGCCATGCCCGCCCGGCCGGCGACCGGCTGGCAGTGCTGGTGCAGGCCGCCGATGGCCGCATGCTGGCCGCCGCGACCACCGCCTGATCGGTGTTACGAACTGTTTGCTTGAACCGGCGCCGCTCTCCCTTTACCGTCCTCAACGAACGGTCGCCCAGAGCGGCCGCATTATAAAATGCTGCATCCGCGTTGCTTGCGGTGCGGCAAAGCATTGGGGATGGCGTTTGACAGTCCAGGAGTCGCGTGTTCCGCCTGCGCGTAATCGTTGTGCCGCCGCAATGCGGGGCGCCTGATGCCGGCCACCGCCGGCGACGCCGAACCAACGGCGTTGATGCATGTCGACAATGTGGAGATGCGGTTCGGCGGCATCGTCGCACTCGATGACGTATCGTTCGAGGTCGGCCGCCGCCAGGTCTGCGGGCTGATCGGCCCGAACGGCTCCGGCAAGACCACGATGTTCAACTGCATCAGCGGCTTCTACCGTTTCTCCCGCGGCGACATCGTGTTCGACGGCCGCTCCATCACCGGCCTGCCGCGCCACCGGATGATCGACCTCGGCATCGGCCGCACCTTCCAGAACGTGGCGCTGTTCGCCAGCATGACGGTGCGCGACAACATGCTGGTCGGCGCCCATCACCTCGGCCATAGCGGCTTCATCGCCAACGCGCTCCGCCTCGGCGCCAGCCGCCCGGAGGAAGCCGCCGCCCACCGCCGCGGCGCCGAAATCCTCGCCCTGCTGGAGCTTGAGGACGTCGCCGACACCATCGTCTCGGCACTGCCGTTCGGCACCCGCAAGCGCGTCGAACTGGCCCGCGCCCTGATCGCCCAGCCGAAACTGCTGCTGCTCGACGAGCCGGCCGGCGGCCTCACCCACGGCGAGGTCGACGAACTCGGTGCGCTGATCCTCCGGCTGCGGCAGACCTTCGACATGTCGATCCTGCTGGTCGAGCATCACATGAGCCTGGTGATGAGCGTCTCGGACAAGGTCGTGGCACTGGAATTCGGCCGCAAGATCGCCGACGGCACGCCCGACGAAGTGCGCGCCGAGCCGGAAGTGATCCGCGCCTATCTCGGGGAGGGCGACGATGAGCAAGCCGCCTGAGATGCCCGAACCCGACACCACGGCCACCCTCGGAACGCTGCTCGAAGTCCGCGGCCTGCACGCCGGCTACGGCGAGACCAAGGTGCTGCACGGCCTGGATTTCGTGGTCAGCAGCGGCGGCGTCACCACGCTGCTCGGTGCCAACGGCGCCGGCAAAACCACCACCCTGCGCGCCATCAGCGGCCTGATCCGCGTGCGCGGCGAAATCCTGCTGGCCGGCCAGTCGATCGCCGGCCGCTCCACCGAGGCGATCGCCGCCCTCGGCGTCGCCCACGTGCCGGATGGCCGCGGCACCTTCATGGAACTCACCGTCGAGGAGAACCTGAAACTCGGCGGCTACACCAGGCGTGGCGACATCCGCGCCGACACCGAGCGGATGTTCGACTACTTCCCCAAGCTGCGCGAGCGCTTCCGCCAGCAGGCCGGCACGCTCTCCGGCGGCGAGCAGCAGATGCTGGCGATCGCCCGGGCGCTGATGCTCAACCCAAGGCTGCTGCTGCTCGACGAACCCTCGTTCGGTCTGGCGCCGCTGATCGTGCGCGAAATCTTCGCGATCATGCGCTCGATCATCGCCCGTGAGGGCACCTCGATCCTGGTGGTGGAGCAGAACGCCGCCCTGGCGCTGGCCATCGCCGACCGTGCCTACCTGCTGGAAACCGGGCGCATCGTGATGTCCGGCCCGGCCGCGGAAATCCGCAAGGACGAGGCCGTCCGCCGGTCCTATCTCGGGTATTAGGGAGCAGACCGATGGACGGATTTCTGCATCAGGTCGCCTCGGGCATCGCGACCGGCGGCATCTACGCGTCGGTGGCGCTGGCCCTGGTGATGATCTACCAGGCCACCCACCACCTCAACTTCGCCCAGGGCGAGATGGCGATGTTCTCCACCTACATCGCCCTCACCCTGATGCATGCCGGCCTGCCGTACTGGGTCGCCTTCGTCGCCACGCTGGTGATCTCGTTCGCCATGGGCGCGGTGCTGCAACGGGTGCTGCTGCAGCCGCTGGCCAACGCCCCGGTGCTGGCGATGGTGGGCGTGTTCATCGGCCTGCTGCTGATCTTCAACAACACCGCCGGCTGGCTATTCACCTATACGCTGAAGACGTTTCCCAGCCCGTTCGGCGAGGGCGGTCCGGTGCTGTTCGGCCTGTTTTCGCCGCACGAACTCGGCTCCACCTGCGTCACCCTGGCGGTATTGCTGTCGGTCTGGGCGTTCTTCCGCTTCACCCGCCTGGGTCTGGCGATGCGCGCTGCCGCCTTCAATCCGGTCAGCAGCCAGCTGGTCGGCATCCCGGTGGCGCGCATGCTGGTGCTCGGCTGGGGGCTGGCCGCGGCGATCGGCGCCATCGCCGGCATGATGGTCGCTCCGATCGTGTTCCTGGAGCCGAACATGATGGCCGGCGTGCTGCTCTACGCCTTTGCCGCCGCCCTGCTCGGCGGCATCAACAACCCGCTGGGTGCGGTGATCGGCGGCTTCATGGTCGGCGTGATCGAGAATATCGGCGGCGCCTATATCGTCGGCACCAGCCTCAAGCTGTCGATGGCGCTGATCATCATCGTCGCCGTGCTTATCCTCAAACCCGCCGGGCTGTTCGGCAAAACCCTCGCCAGCCGGGTTTAGGCCGATGCACCCCGCCACCTCACGCATCCTGCTCATCATCCTGGTGGCAGCCCTCGGCGTGGTGCCGATCTTCGCGGCCAGCGGCTACACGCTGTTCCAGCTCACCCTCGTGGTGTCCTATGCGCTGTCGGTGCTCGGGATGAACATGGTCACCGGCTATAACGGCCAGATCTCGCTGGGCCACGGTGCGTTCTATGCCATCGGCGCCTACACCACGGCGATCATGATGGACCACTGGGACCTGCCGTACTGGTCCACCATTCCGGTTGCCGCCGTGCTGTGCGCCATCACCGGCTTCCTGATCGGTCTGCCGGCGCTGCGGTTCAGCGGCCTGTACCTGGCGCTCACCACCCTGGCGCTGGCCGCCGCGGTACCGCAACTGCTGAAATACAACGCCTTCACCGACTGGACCGGCGGCGTGCAGGGCATCTCGGTGTTCAAGCCCGAGGCGCCGTTCGGCCTGCCGCTCAACGCCGACCAATGGCTGTACCTGTTCAGCTTCGCGGTCGCCCTGGTGCTGTTCATCCTGGCCCGCAACCTCGCGGTCGGCAGGATCGGCCGGGCGATGAAGGCGATCCGCGACCAGCCGCTGGCCGCCGAAGCGATGGGCATCAACCTGGCCAAGATCAAGACCCGCACCTTCGCGGTCAGCGCGGTGTTCACCGGCGTCGGCGGCTCACTGGCCGCCCTGGCGGTGGGCTTCGTGGCGCCGGACAGCTTCAACGTGCTGCTGTCGATCACCTTGTTCGTCGGCATGGTGGTGGGCGGCGCCGCCTCGATTTCCGGCGCGGTGTTCGGCGCGCTGTTCATCCAGTTCGTGCCGAATGTCGCCGACCAGATCTCCAAGGCGGCGCCAGGTGCCGTCTACGGGGTGATCCTGATCGTCTTCATGTTCGTGGCGCCGGCCGGCATCGCCGGGCTGGTCCGCAGATTCCTGCCCACCGCCAAGGCGCCGGCCCGCTCCGGCTGACCCGCGCCCGCTCTCGCCTAATGCTCCGCCTCGCAACCAACAACCAACCACCAAGGGGAGACACCATGAAGAGACGTACATTCCTGACCGCCATGGGCGGTGTGGCCGCCGCCGGCGCCGGCGTTGGGCTGGCCACGCCGGCGCTGGCCACCACGGTCGGGGTCACCAAGACCACGCTGAAGATCGGCAACACCATGCCGTACAGCGGCAACGCTTCCTCCTACGGCCCGATCGGCCGCGGCGACTCCGCCTATTGGAAGATGGTCAACGATCAGGGCGGCGTCGGCGGCCGGATGATCGAGTTTATCAGCTACGACGACGCCTACAGCCCACCGAAGACCGTCGAGATGGTGCGCAAGCTGGTCGAGCAGGATCAGGTCGCCTTCGTGTTCCACACGCTGGGCACCCCGAGCAACACGGCGATCCGCAAATACCTCAACCAGAAGAAGGTGCCGCAACTGTTCATCGCCACCGGCGCCGACAAATGGGGCGACTACAAGGACTTCAAGTGGACCATGGGGTGGCAGCCGAGCTATCAGGTGGAAGCACGGATCTACGCCAAATATATCCTGAAGAACTTCCCCAACGGCAAGATCGCGATGATCTACCAGAACGACGATTTCGGGAAAGACTACCTGACCGGCATCAAGGACGGGCTGGGCAAGGCGTTCGACAAGATGGTGATCAAGGTGGTCACCTACGAGACCACCGACGCCACGGTGGACAGCCAGGTCGTGAGCATGAAGGACTCCGGTGCCGACGTGCTGGTGACCGCGGCGATCCCGAAATACGCCGCCCAGGTGATCCGCAAGACCTACGATATCGGCTGGAAGCCGCATCACTTCATGACCAACGTCTCCGCCTCGGTCGGCGCCACCATCACCCCGGCGGGGCCGGAGAAGGCGATCGGGGTGATTTCGTCGCAATACCTGAAGGACCCCACCGACCCCGAATGGAAGGACGATGCGGGGATGAACGAGTGGCGCGCGTTCATGAAGAAGTACGTGCCGAACGGCGATCTCACCGATGGCGGCTACGTCGCCTCGTACGGCGCCTGCACCACGATGCACCAGGTACTGAAGCAGTGCGGCACCGATTTCTCGCGTGAGAACATCATCAAGCAGGCGGCCAACATCAAGAAGGAAGTGGTGCCGGTGCTGCTGCCCGGCATCCTGGTCGATACCAGCCCGACCGACTACCACCCGATCCAGCAGATGCAGCTTGCTAAATGGAGCGGCACGACCTGGGCCCGGTTCGGCGAAATTCTCGCTTCCTGACGCAAAGGGGGGGGGGACGCAAGTCCCCCCTTTCGTCACATCGCGCTATAGCCGCCATCGACGGTATAGACCGAGCCGGTGACGAACCCGGCCCGATCCGAGCTCATCCACACCACCGCCTCGGCGATATCCTCCGGCTCGCCGATCCGCCGCATCGGGATCTTGCTCATCAGTTCCTCGCCGCGCCGCTGTACCGAGGCATCGGTCATCGGCGTGCGGATATAACCGGGGCACACCGCGTTCACCCGGATGCGGTCCAGCGCATATTCCAGCGCCGCGGTCCGCGTCAGCCCGATCACCGCATGCTTGCTGGCGACATAGGCCGAGGAGGTCGGCAGCCCCACCAGCCCGGCGATCGACGAGGTATTGACGATCGACCCGCCGCCCTGGCGCAGCATCGCCGGCACCTGGTGCTTGATGCACAGGAACACCCCGGTCAGGTTCACCGCCAGCACCGCCGCCCAGGCTGCCTCACTGGTTTCATGCAGCTTCTGCCCCAGCGGTCCGACCTGGAACGGTGCGACGCCGGCGTTGTTGAACGCGCAATCGAGCCGCCCGAAGGCGATCAGCGTGCGGGCGACCATCGCCGCCACGTCTTCCTCATGGGTCACATCGGCGGCGATGCCGATCGCCTGGCCGCCGGCGGCGTTGATCATCGCCACAGTGGCCTGTGCCGCCGCCTCGGTCCGGTCGGCCACCGCCACCAGTGCCCCCTCGCGGGCGAACACCAGTGCCGCCGCCCGCCCGATCCCCGAAGCCCCCCCAGTCACCAACGCCACCTTGCCCTCCACCAACCCACCCATGCTGTCCCCTTATGGATAAAAAGCTTTTTTGCTTCCTTTTGTTCACAAAAAGAAGACCTTACTCGCTTGCGTCGGCGCGGATCATCGCCGCCCCCTTCTCCGCGATCATGATGGTCGGCGCATTGGTATTGCCGGTGGTCAGCGTCGGCATCACCGAGGCGTCGATCACCCGCAGCCCGTCCACGCCGCGCACCCGCAACTGCGAATCGACCACCGCGCCGGGGTCCTCGCCCATCCGGCAGGTGCCGACCGGGTGGAACAGCGTGGTGCCGAAGCCCTTGAAATACTCCAGCAATTCGGCCGACGAGGTGACCTCCGGCCCGGGCAGTGTCTCGCGCACGCTATGGGCCGCCATTGCCGGGCTGGAGAAGATCGCCCGGGTGAAGCCGATCCCGGCCTCCAGCACACGCTGATCGCCTGCGGCGGACAGGTAGTTCGGCCGGATCACCGCCTTTTCGAGCGGATCGGCGGAGCCGGCCATGATGCTGCCGCGACTATCCGGCCGCACCGGACAGATCGCCACCGTCATGCCGGCCTGGCGCTCCAGCGCGCCGAATTTCGACGGGTCGTAGCTGGCCGGGGTGAACAGCAATTGCAGGTCCGGGCTGGCCAGCCCCTCGCGCGAGCGGCAGAACACCTGGGCGCTGGTCACCCCGAAGGTCAGCGCCCCGCGCCCCCGCAAGGCGAACCGGATCGCCTCGCCGGCCAGCCGCACGCCATGCGCCAACTGGTTGATCGATATGGCATCGCGCACCCGATGCGACACTCGCGAGACGTAATGGTCCTGCAGGTTGGCGCCGACCTCCGGCGCATCCAGCAGCACCTCGATGCCCAACCCGCGCAGATGCTCTGCCGGTCCGATGCCGGAGAGTTGCAGCAGGTGCGGCGAGTTCACCGTGCCGCCGCACAGGATCACCTCCCGCGCCGCCCGCAGCACCCGATCGCGCCCGCCCTGGCGGAATGCCACGCCGACGCAGCGCCGCCCTTCGAACAGCAGCTTTGTCGCCACCGCCCCGGTCTCGACCCGCAGATTCTGGCGGTTTCTGGCGGCTTTCAGGAAGGTCTGGGCGGTGGAACCGCGCCAGCGTCCCAGCCGGGTCATCTGCGAATAGCCGACGCCTTCCTGCTGTTCGCCGTTGAGGTCGCGGCGGAACGCGTGGCCGGCCTGCTGTGCGGCCTCCACGAAGCGGTCGGTCAGCGGCAGGATGGTGCGGTAGTCCTCCACCCGCAGCACGCCGCCCTTGCCGCGAAACGCCGGATCGCCGGGTGCGTAATCCTCGGACTGGCGGAAATACGGCAGCACGTCGTCGAAGCTCCAGCCGCGGCAGCCCATCTGCGCCCAGCCGTCGAAATCCGCCGGATTGCCGCGCACATACAGCATGCCGTTGATCGAGCTGGAGCCGCCGAGCACCCGGCCGCGCGGCCAATGGATCGCCCGGCCCGCGGTGCCGGGTTCTGGCTGCGATGCATAGTTCCAGTTTACCAAGGGGTTATACAGCAGTTTCAACACCCCGGCCGGCACATGAATCCACGGATGCCAGTCGCGCGGCCCGGCCTCCAGCAATACGACGCGGGCGCCGCTCTCACTGAGTCGGCTGGCTACCACGCAGCCAGCCGAGCCGGCGCCGACCACCAGGTAGTCGGCGTCGCTCATGCCGGGATGCCGATGAAGCCGGGTTCCAACCGTGCTGCCAGCTGCAGCAAGGTTGCGTCATCGGCGAAGCGGGAAACCGCCTGCACACCGATCGGCAGGCCCTCGGCATTGCGGAACAGCGGCAGATTCATCGCCGGCTGGCCGGTGGCGCTGAACAATGGGGTGAACGCGGCGTAGTCGCTCATCTGCCGCAGATAGGCCGCCGCGTCGTCGCCATCCATGCGCAACACCCCCAATTTCGCCGGCGGAACTGCCAGCATCGGCGTCAAAACCACGTCGAAATCGCGAAAAAACCGTGCGGTCTGCCGCACGATCCGGTTGATCGCGGCGTTGGCGGCATGCATCTGGTCGGCGGTCGTGCATTCGAATGCACGGATGCACGCCCAGGTGAGGTTTTCCAGTTCGTCGGGTCGCGCCGAACGCCCGAGCGCCTGCTCGCGCATCCGCAGCAACCCGGCCAGGCCGGACAGCAGGATGGTGTTGCAAGCCTCGAACAGCGCGGCGCCATCGACCGCCAGGCGGAGCGGTTGCACATCGTGCCCGAGCGCCGCGCAGGCAGCGCCGGCATGCGCGACGGCGGCGACGCAGTCGGCATGCACCGCAACGCCGGTCCAGCTTTCGCTGACCAGGCCGATGCGCAGGCGGGCAGGGGGGTGGGCGAGTTGCGCCAGGAACGGTTCGGCCGGTGGTGCGGTGAACCATGGCGCACCCTCGTCGGGGCCGGCAGTGGCATCCAGGATGGCGGCGGTGTCGCGCACCGTGCGGGTGACGGCGTGTTCGTGGCTGAGGCCCATCATGGCGTCGCCGCGATGCGGGCCGACTGGATTGCGGCCACGGGTCGGCTTCAGGCCGACCAGGCCGCAGCAGGCGGCGGGGATGCGGATCGAGCCCAGGCTGTCGGTGGCGTGGGCGGCCGGTAGCATGCCGCCGGCCACCGCGGCGGCCGCACCACCGCTGGAACCGCCGGGCGAGTGGGCCAGCGACCAGGGGTTGCGGGTGGCGCCGTGCAGCGCCGGTTCGGTGGTCGCCGCCAGGCCGAATTCCGGTGAGTTGCTGCGCCCGGCGATGACGAAGCCGGCGCGGCGCAGGCGGGCGACGGTCTCGCTGTCGAAATCGAAGCGGCTGCCGGCGAACAGCCGCGAGCCGTGGCTGAGCGGCAGGCCGGCGACCGGGGCGTGCAAATCCTTGATCAGATACGGCACGCCGGTGAACGGGCCATCCGGCAGGCCGGCGCCGATGGCGGTGCGGGCGGCGTCGAAATCCTGCTCCACCACCGCGTTCAGGCGCGGGTTGTCTCGCTCCACGGCGGCGACGAAGGCGTCGAATACCTCCGCCGCGCTGACCTCGCGGCGACGCACCACGGCGGCGAGGCCGAGCGCGTCGTGGCTGCGGTATTGTTCCGGGGTCATGTCATGTCCAGTTCGGTGCCGACGCCCTGGGCGCGGGCGCGGGCCAGGATGCAATGCGCCGCCGCGAGGTCCTGCGCGGCGATGCCGAGTGACCGGTAGAGGGTGATTTCGGCGGCATTGCTGCGACCGGGGCTGCCGGCCAGCACCGCGCCGATCTCGGTGATTGGATGGTTCAACGCGATCAATCCGTCGCGGCGGGCGGCGATCAGTTCGGCGGCCTGCGGCTCCATCGAGGGGATGTAGTCGGTGAACAGGCTGGCGCGCTGTAGGCAGGCGGCATCCAGTTCCTGCATGGAAACCACGCTGGCGCCGACCGCGTTGATGTGCTGGCCGGGGCGCAGCATGTCGGCCAGCAGGAACGGGGTGCGGGCGGGCGTGGCGGTGACCACGATATCGGCCGGCGCCACCGCCGCAGCGACGCTGTCGGCGGCCTCGGCGCCGTGGCGGGCGGCGAAGGCGGCGGTTTTGTCGGGGTCGCGGCCCCAGACCAGGATGCGGCTGATCGGGCGCACCGCGCGCATCGCGGCGACATGCACGCCGGCCTGTTCGCCAGTGCCCAATATCGCCAGCACCGAGGACTCCGGCCGGGCCAGCGCCTTGGTGGCCACCGCGCTGGCGGCGGCGGTGCGGATCGCGGTCAGCACCGCGGCGTCCATGCACAGCAGCGGCAGGCCGGTTTCGCCGTCGAACAGCAGCATCAGCCCGGCGTGCGAGGAGCGGCCGTGGCGGGGATTATCGGGGAACAGGCTCAGCACCTTGATGCCGTGGCCGGCTGGATCGCCCAGCGCGCCGCCCATGATGCCCATCGCATTGCCGTGCGGCAGCTTCACCATGCTCCGCAGCGGCAGTTCGGCGCGGCCGGCGGAGACCTCGATCATCGCGGCTTCCAGCGGCGCGATCAGATCGGCGATAGCGACGAGACTCGCCACCTCGCGGCCGGACAACACATGCATGATTTCGGTTCCTCCGGTGTCAGCCTGCCGCGCGCCGGGCGGCTGGGCAAGTCAGCGCCGATGCCGGGGCAGCGCCGCCCAGACCAGGGCGGCGATCTGCAGGGCGATCGACAGCGCCAGCGCCCAGCCATAGCCGGCACTGGCCCAGCCACCGCTGGCGGTGCGCGGCCATAAATCCAGGATGGCGCCGATCGCGGTCTGCAGCGCGAAGGCGCCGGCCAGGGCGAGCGTATTGATCGCCGTGGAGACCCGGCCCATCTGCTCGACCGGGAAAATCTGGGCGATCGCCGCGTAACCGGTCGGCCCGCCAGAGGCGAAGAACGGGAACAGCACCCATAGCGCGGTGACCAGCAGCCGGTTGGACGGCTCGCAGAGCAGCGCCAGTTGGACCAGGATCAGTCCACCGCCGCTGACGAATGGCATGGTCATGGGCGAGAAGCCGCGCGCCTGCAGCCTGGTGGCCAGTTGCCCGTTGGCGAAGGCGCCGCTCATCAGGCCGAGCGCGAAGCAGAACAGCGTGGCAGCGCGCGCTGTGCCGTCCTGCCCGGCCACATCGCGCAGCCAGGGCCCGGCCCACAGGCCCTGGTAGGAGAAATTGATGATGGTCAGCAGGATCACCACCGGGGTGAAACGCCAGAACACCCGGTTGGCGTAGATCGCCCGGATCACCCCGAGTTCTTCCGCCACGCTGCGGCGGCGGATATGTGCCGGGCGGGCCGGCTCGCGCACCGAGAGCCAACATGCCGCGGCGGCAGCCAGCGCCAGCGCCGTCAGCACCCAGAAGATGCCGCGCCAGCCGATCAGCGGCAGCACCGCGTGGGCCGGCGCGGTGGCGAACAGCCCACCGGCGCCGCCCACCAGCATGGCGATGCCGGTGACCGCGGCCACCTGATGCCGCTGGAACCACAGGCTGTTGGCCTTCAGCACCGCCATCAGTCCGGAGGCGACGCCGATGCCCATCAGCGCCCGGGCCAGCATGAAGCCGGTCATGCTGTCGGCCAACGCGAAGGCGGCGAAGCCGGCGGCGGCCACCGTCGCCATGCAGGTTTGCACCACCCGCGGCCCGTACAGATCGAGCAGCAGGCCGACCGGCAATTGCCACAACCCGTAGGCGGCGAACATCACCGCGCTGAGCAGGCCGAGTTCGCTGGCCGACAACCCGTACTGCACCGCCAGCACCGGCCCGACCACCGACAGCACGGCGCGCGAGGCCTGGGTGAGGAAGTTGACGCCGGAGAGCGGCAGGGTGATCCGCAGGAACGGGTGGCGCAGGCTGCTGCCCGGGTTCATGCCAACCGTTCAGCCGGTGACGGACGAGCGGATCGGGTCAGGACGCGGCCTTCTTGACGCCCCAGAAGGTGGCCGCCGACGAACGGTTGATGTCGGTGATGGTGTCGCGATGCGCCTGCGGCACGAAATACTGGCCCACCGGCAGGAATGGCGGGTCCTCGAAATACAGGCGCTGCATATCGGCGGTGATCTTCTGCCGCGCCGGCAGGTCGGGGGCGTCGAACCACTGCTCGGTCAGCGCCTCCATCTTCGGGTTGGGCTTCTGGCCGTGCAGCGGGATATGGCTGCCGGGGTTGGTGATCCACAGCCCGGCCCAGCCGACCGCGAAGCAGTTCCACGGCGATTTGGTGTCCTTGCCGTTCCAGCGGCTCAACAGCGTGCCCCAGTCGGTGCTCTGATAGTCGACGTTCAGCCCGCATTGCTTCAGCATCTGCTGGGCCACCGCGCCATAGGCGACCTGGGTCGGCAGGTCGCTGCCGACCATCTGGACGATGGTCTCGCCGTGATAGCCGCTTTCCTTCACCAGCCGCTGCGCCAGGGCGAGGTCGCGCTTGCCGTTGATCGCCTCCATGCCGACATCGCTGGCATAGGGCGAGCCAGGCAGGAACGGGCCGACGCCGGTGCGCATCAGGCTGCTCTGGTCGCCGACCAGCGATTGCATGTAGTCGGACTGCACCACGGCGGAAAACAGCGCGCGGCGCAGCTTCGGGTTGTCGAATGGCGGGATGGCGTTGTTGAAGTGCAACTCGGTCCAGGTGCCGAGCGGGTCGACCGCCTCCACCTTGACGCCCTTGGTGGCGCGCAGCTTGGGCAGCAGGTCGAACAGCGGGCGCTCCAGCCAGTCCACCTCGCCGCGTTCCAGCGCCGCGGCGGCGGTGGATGAGTCGGGCAGGGTTTTCCACTCCACCCGGTCGAGATGAGCGACCTTGCCGCCGGACCAGAATTCCGGCTTTTCCTGGCGCGGCACATATTTGTCGAAGCGTGCGAAGGCGGCGTGGTTGCCGACCTGCCATTCGTCCTTGAGGAAACGATAGGGGCCGCTGCCGATATATTCCTTGATCTGGGTGAAGGCGTCGGTGGCGCCGACGATGCGCTCCGGCTGGACGAAGCAGGAGGTGGCGCCGAGGCCGTAGGAGAGCAGCGCGAACGGCTTTTTCAGCCGGATCTCGAAGTTGCGGTCGTCGATCGCCTTCATTTCGTTGAGCTGCGAGGCCATGCGTTTGCCGAACAGGTCGCGCTGCGCCCAGCGCTTGATCGAGGCGATGGCGTCGGCCGAGCGCACCGGCTCGCCGTCATGGAACAGCAGGCCCTCGCGCAGTCGGAAGCGCCAGGTCAGGCCGTTATCGGCGATCTCGTGGCCTTCCAGCATCTGGTGCTGCGGCAGCAGCTTGGCGTCGAGGCCGAACAACTGGTCGGCGTAGAGGTAGGAGGCGTTGAAGGCGATCAGCGCAGTGGACCACAGCGCATCGCCGGTGGTCATGTCGGCGTGCGGGACGAAGCGCAGGGTGCCGGCGCTGCCCTGGGCGATGGCCGGGCGGGCCAGGCCGCCGGCGATGGCGGCGGCACCGAGTTGCATGGCGGTGCGGCGACGCAGATCTGCGGTCATGGCTTTTCCCCCGGCAACGCTTCGGCAGGTGCCCGGAGCGTATTGAGCAGTTTAGCGAAGGTCAGGAAGGAAGAGTCTTCTTTTTGTGAACAAAAAGAAGCAAAAAAACTTTTGATCTGCGCTGCGCGGTTTCAGGCGCGGGCACCCTTGTGCGAGCGCGGGCGAAGCCCCGGATGAAAGTTTTTTGGTTCTTTTTTTCAAAAAAGAACATTCCTTTCTTCCTTCCACTTCGATCCCGCGTCTCGCAATGGTTGCGGCGGTCAGGTCCGGCGTTTGATCGCCAGGGCGGCGGGGGCCTGGCAGGTGGGCATCAGTTCCATGCGGTTGACGTTCATGTGCGGCGGCAGCGCCAGCACCCAGGCGACCGCCTCGGCGATGTCCTCGGGGGTGAGCGGCGTGGTGCCGGCGTAGACGGCGGCGGCGCGGGCGGCGTCGCCGAAGCGGACCTGGGAGAATTCCGAGCCGCCGACCAGACCCGGCTCCAGGTCGGTGACGCGCACCCCGGTGCCGACCAGATCGGCGCGCAGGTTGAGGCTGAACTGGGTGACGAAGGCTTTCGAGGCGCCGTACACATGGCCGCCCGGATAGGGGTAGATCGCCGCGGTGCTGGACAGGTTGATGACATGGCCGCGATCGCGCGCCACCATGCCGGGCAGCAGCGCGCGGGTGGTGTGGATCAGGCCGGTGACGTTGGTGGCGACCATGGTGTCCCACTGCGCCAGATCGGCCTGCCAGGCGGGGGAGAGGCCGAGGCCGAGGCCGGCATTGTTGACCAGCACGTCGACCTCTTGCCAGCCCTCCGGCAGGCTGGGGGGCAGGGCGGCGACGGCGGCGGCGTCGGTGACATCGAGGGTGAGCGGCAGCAGGCGGGGGCCGAGTTCGGCGGCGAGCGCGGTCAGCCGCTCCTGCCGGCGGGCGGCGGCGATGACGCGGTGGCCATTGGTGATCAGGCGTCGGGCGATTGCCGCGCCGAAACCGGCCGAGGCGCCGGTGACCAGGACTGTCAGGCTCATTGCAGGTGCTCCGCGGTGTTGGGCGGTCAGCATAGCAGGCGAAGCAGGGGGGCGTCAGTCGGGTACCTGGAGCTGCACCGAGACCGGGCAGTGGTCGGTGAGGCGGCGCTTCCAGTCCTGGCCGCGCTCGCGGAATACCAGCACGCGCAGGGTGCTGGGCTGCATCCAGCCGCGCGCGGCGCCGCCGGCGATGACGTGGTCGATGAAGCCGCCGCCGCCCCAGCAGGGGCTGTAATGGCCGGTTTCGGCGCGCTCCAATGGGCCGGTCGAGGACAGCGCGGCGAACAGGTCGTCGCGGCCGTCCATCCAGCGGTTGAAGTCGCCCATCAGCACGAACGGCACGCCCTCGGCGCGGCGCTGGGCGATCCAGCCTTGCAGGGCGGGGATTTGCTGGCGCAGCGTGGCGCATTGCCCGCGGCGCGAGTGGTCCAGCGGGTCGGAGCGGCAGCCGGCCTTGAGGTGCACCGCCAGCAGGCGCAGGCGGCCGGAGGGCAGTTCGAGGGTGATGTCGGCGCCGCTGCGCAGGCGGCTGCCGGGGCGAAGGGTGAGGCCGACCAGGTCGGGGTTGGCGGTGAAGCGCAGGCCGCGGCGGATTGCGAAGCCGACGCGCTGGACCACGTCGTCGTTGGAGAAATGCAGTTGGTACTGGTCGGGCGGGAAGATGCGGGCGGCCATTGCCGGGCCGTCGACTTCCTGGAGGGCGGCCACGTCGGGCGCCAGGAAGGCGGCGTAGCCGTGCAGGATGGCGATCGACTCGGGGTCTTTCGGCTGCACGTCGCGTGGCAGCGCCGGGTCGCCCTGGGGGCGCAGGGTGAGCCATTCCAGGTTCCAGGTGGTGAGCTTGAGGGTGGCGGCGGTCGCGGGGAGCGGCAGCAGCAGGGTGAGCAGCAGGATGAGGGCGCGCATACCGGCATCATCGCGGCAAAAGCCGCCGCAGCGCCAGCCCTGATCTGTGCGGCGGGGGGTCTACCGGAGGGGCTGCGGTGGTGGCATAGTGACTTATCCCCAGGTGCAAACACCGGGGCGACGCGGCGCAGCCTGCGCCGGGACGGCAAGGGGAGTTGAGCGACTTGAAGCCGACCGACATCACCGATCCCGCCTATTTTCATAAGGTTGTCGATTGCCAGTGGGCCTGTCCATCGCATACCCCGGTCCCGGAATATATCCGGCTGATCGCCGATGGCCGGTATGCCGACGCCTATATGGTGAACTGGAAATCCAACGTCTTTCCGGGGATTCTCGGGCGGACCTGCGACCGGCCCTGCGAGCCGGCGTGCCGTCGCGGGCGGGTGGAGGAGGAGCCGGTGGCGATCTGCCGGCTGAAGCGGGTGGCCGCCGATTACAAGGGCGATGTGACCGATCGCATGCCGACGCCGCCGGCCGAACGCAACGGCTTCCGCATCGCCTGCGTGGGGGCCGGGCCGGCGAGCCTGGCGACGGCGCGGGACCTGGCGGCGGCCGGCTACGAGGTGGTGGTGTATGACAGCGCGGCGCAGGGCGGCGGGTTCATCCGCAGCCAGATTCCGAAGTTCCGGCTGCCGGAGAGCGTGATCGACGAGGAGGTGGGGTATATCACCGCACTCGGCGTGGAGATGCGCTACAATTCGTATATTTCCAGCCTGAAATCGCTGCTGACAGAGGATTACGCAGCGGTGTTCGTTGGCTGCGGGGCGCCGCGCGGGCGGGACCTCGATTTGCCGGGGCGGCAGGAGGCGGCGGCCAATATCCATATCGGGATCGACTGGCTGTCCTCGGTGTCGTTCGGGCATGTGAGCCGGATCGGGCGGCGGGTGCTGGTGCTGGGCGGCGGTAATACCGCGATGGATTGCTGCCGGTCGGCGCGGCGGCTGGGCGGCGAGGAGGTGCGCGTGGTGGTGCGCAGCGGCTTCGAGGAGATGAAGGCCTCGCCGTGGGAGAAGCAGGACGCGCTCAACGAGGATATCCCGATCGTCAACTTCCACGTGCCGAAGAGCTTCGAGCACAAGAATGGCCAGCTTACCGGCATGCTGTTCGAGGTGGTGCGGGCGGAATATGACGCCAATGGGCGGCGGAAGCTGGTGTCGACCGGAGCGCCGGACGTGTTGATGCCGTGTGACGACGTGCTGGTGGCGGTCGGGCAGGAGAACGCGTTTCCGTGGATCGAGCAGGATATCGGCATCGAGTTCGACCGCTGGGGGATGCCGAAGGTCAATGACGAGACCTTCCAGTCGAGCAATCCGCGGGTGTTTTTCGGCGGCGATGCGGCGTTCGGACCGAAGAACATCATCTGGGCGGTGGCGCATGGCCATCAGGCGGCGATCTCGATCGACCGGTTCTGTCATGGCCAGGATGTGACGGTGCGGCCGCCGCCGCTGACCACGCTGGTGAGCCAGAAGATGGGCATCCATGAGTGGAGCTACGACAACGACGTGGCGATCGACCTGCGCTTCAAGGTGCCGCACAAGGAGAAGGCGGTGGCGCTGGCCGATATCACCGCCGAGGTGGAGTTGGGGTTTGACCGGGCGCTGGCGTTCAAGGAGGCGCAGCGCTGCCTGAACTGCGACGTGCAGACGGTGTTCGCGCCGCAGTTGTGCATCGAGTGCGACGCCTGCGTGGATATCTGCCCGGTGGACTGCATCACCTTCACCGCCGATGGCGAGGAGGCGGAGTTGCGCACCCGGCTGAACGCACCGGCGGCGAATCTGGAGCAGGCGCTGTATGTGTCGGACGGGCTGAAAACCGGGCTGATCATGGCCAAGGACGAGGATGTCTGCCTGCATTGCGGGCTGTGCGCCGAGCGCT
>JBEPTZ010000015.1:0-53228 GCA_041691815.1 Rhodospirillales bacterium
GACAGGCCGTCATCGGCGTCCAGCACCACCTCGTCGCCTTCCATCGCCGCATCGACGATGCCGCGGGCGCCGGCCAGCACCGGGATGCCGAGGGCGCGGGCCAGGATGGCGGCGTGGCCGCCGGGGCTGGCCTCCTCGACCACCGCACCGCCGATGCCGCGGGCGTGCCAGTCGAGCAGTTCGGCCGGGCCGAGGCGACGGGCCAGCAGGATGGTGCCCGGGGCGACCGGTGCCGGCGGGCCGGCGGTCCCGAGGGCGGCCAGCAGCCGGCCGACCAGATCCTCGAGGTCGGCCAGCCGCTCGCGCAGATACGGGTCGGTCACCCGGCGCATGCGGTCGTGCAGTTCGCCGCCGACCCGGTGCACCGCCGCCTCGGCCGAGAGGCCGCTGCGGATCGCGTCGGCCACCCGGCGCAGCCAGCCGGCATCGGCGGCGACCAGCCGGTAGGCGTCGAGGATGTCACGCGAGGCGCCGCTCTCCGGCACGCTCTCACTGGGCAAGCCGGCGGCGATCAGCGCGTCGATGCCGGCGCGCATCTGGCTGACCGCCTGGTCCAGCCGCTGCTGCTCGGCCGCCGGGTCCTCGGCCAGCACCCGGGCGGGGGCCTGGGCCGGGCCGAGCACCGCGATCGGGCCGATCGCCAGGCCGGGCACCAGAACGGTGGCGCTGAACTGGCGCGGCATGGTGGCGAGCAGGCCCTCCTCGGAGGCATCCGGGGCGGCGGTGGTGCTGAGCAGTTCGGCCAGCAGCATCGCCACCGTCTCCAGCACCTCCACCTCGTCCGGCTCGTAGCGGCGCGGGGTGCGGTTCTGCACCGACAGCACACCCAGCGTGCGGCCGCCGCGCCGCACCGGCACCGCCAGCATCGAGGCGTAGGGTTCCTCGCCGGTTTCCGGGCGGTAGGCGAAGCCGGGGTGGTTCTGCGCATCCGGCAGGTTGAGCGGCTGGCCGGTGGCGGCGACCAGCCCGACGATGCCCTCGCCGACCCGCAGCCGGGTGCGGCCGACCGCACCGGGTTGCAGCCCTTCGGTAGCGGCCAGCACCAGGATGTCGCCGGGGCGGAGCGCGTAGAGCGAGCAGACCTCGCTGACCAGTTCGCCGGAGACCAGCCGCATCAGTTGCGGCAGCGGCGCCTCGCCGCCGGCCACGTCGTGGGTGGCCATCAGCTCGCGCAGGCGGGACAGCAGGCGGCGCGGCGTGGACATGGCCGCGCCCCCCCGCCCCGGACTCAGACCGTAGCCGCCGGCCGGCCGCGCAGGGCCAGCGCGGCGGTGGCCTGGGCGACCAGTTCGCTGATGATCTCGGCGACGCTCTGGATGCTGGTGACCATGCCGACCGACTGGCCGGCCATCACCGAGCCGCCCTCGACATCGCCATCGATCACCGCGCGGCGCAGCGCGCCGGCCCAGAAATGCTCGATATCAAGCTGGGCGGCCTCCTTGGTCAGTTCGCCGGACTGGAAGCGGGCGAGGGTGGCGGCCTGATGCGCCAGGAACCGCTTGGTGCCCTCGTTGACCAGGCCGCGCACCGGGATCACCGGGAAGCGTTCGTCGAGCTGCACGGTGGGCAGCGCGTCGCGGGCGTTGGCGCGGATGAAGGCGCGCTTGAAGTTGTCATGCGCGATGCTCTCCGCCGAGGCGGCGAAGCGGGTGCCGAGTTGCGCGCCGGCAGCGCCCATTTCCAGATAGCCGAGGATCGCCTCGCCGCGCCCGAGGCCGCCGGCGACGAACACCGGCACCTCGCGCAGATGCGGCAGGATCTCCTGCGCCAGCACGGTGAGCGACACCGGGCCGATATGGCCGCCCGCCTCGCTGCCCTCGATGACGATGGCGTCCGCCCCCGAGCGCACCAGCCGTTTGGCCAGCCCGAGCGCCGGGGTGAAGGCGACCAGTCTGGCGCCGCTGTCCTTCACCGCGGCGACCGCGCCGCGCGGCGGGATGCCGCCGGCCAGCACGACATGGCCGACCCCGGCGGCGAGGCAAACCTGCACCAGGTCGTCGAGCTGCGGGTGCATGGTGATCAGGTTGACGCCGAACGGCTTGCTGGTCATCGCCTGGGTGCCGGCGATCTCGGCTTCCAGCTGGGCCGGGTTCATCGCGCCGCAGGCGATGACGCCGAAGCCGCCGGCGTTGGAGATGGCGGCGACCAGATGCCGCTCGCTGACCCAGCTCATGGCGCCGCCCATGATGGCATAGTCGACGCCGAGGAAGGCGCGGCCGCGCGCCCACAGCCGGTCCAACTCGGCGCGCGCGGCGATCAGGTCCGGGTCAGGCATCGAGGCCGTAAGCGGTATGCAGGGCGCGGACCGCGAGTTCGGTGTAGTCCACCGCAATCAGCACCGAGACTTTGATCTCGCTGGTGGAGATCACCAGGATGTTGATGCCCTTGGAGGCCAGGGTGGCGAACATGGTGTTGGCGACGCCGGCATGGCTGCGCATGCCGACGCCGACCACGCTGATTTTGGCCACGTCCGGGTCGGTCACCATCTCGATGAAGCCGATCTGCTCCCGGTGCGCCAGCAGGATCGCCTGGGCGCGGGCGAGGTCGGCACGGCCGACGGTGAAGGTCATGTCGGTGGTGGCGTCGGCCGAGACGTTCTGCACGATCATATCGACGTTGACATTGGCGTCGGACAGCGGGCCGAAGATCGCCGCGGCGATGCCCGGACGGTCCGGCACCCGGCGGACCGTCACCTTGGCCTCGTCGCGCGAGTAGGCGATGCCCGACACAATTTCCTTTTCCACGATCTCGTCCTCGTCCACCACAAGCGTTCCGGGCAGTGCGCCCCCGGTCGTTTCATCGAAGCTGGAGAGCACCTGCACCCGCACGCGCTCCTTCATCGCCAGTTCCACGCTGCGGGTCTGCAGCACCTTGGCGCCGACGGAAGCCAGTTCCAGCATTTCCTCGTAGGCGATCTTGGCCAGTTTGCGCGCCCTTGGCACGATTCGCGGGTCGGTTGTGTATATGCCGTCGACATCCGTATAGATATCGCAGCGATCGGCGCGCAACGCGGCGGCCAGCGCCACCGCCGAGGTGTCCGAGCCGCCGCGGCCCAGCGTGGTGACCCGGTTGTCCGGGCCGATGCCCTGGAAGCCGGCGATCACCGACACCTGGCCGATGCCCATGCGGCGGATCAGTTCGGCGCCGTCGATGCTGTCGATGCGGGCTTTGCCGTGGGCACCGTCGGTGCGCAGGGCGATCTGCCAGCCTTGCCAGGAGCGCGCCTCGACGCCGATTTCCTGCAGCGCGATGGCCAGCAGCGCGGAGGTGACCTGCTCGCCGGTGGCGACCACGGCGTCGTATTCGCGGGCGTCGTGCATCGGCGACAGGTCCTGGCAGTATTTCACCAGCCGGTTGGTGACGCCGGCCATGGCGGAGACCACGACGGCGACCTCGTGCCCGTCATCGACCTCGCGCTTGACTCGGGCGGCGACGTTGCGGATGCGTTCGAGATCGGCGACCGAGGTGCCGCCGAATTTCATGACGATGCGAGACATCAGCGATTGGCCATGGTGGTGGGCGTCCAGCTTGTGCAAAGAAAGCGGCCGGCACACATAACGGGCGCGGCGGGAGTGGGCAACATGGCGGCGAGCGTTTCGGCGGAGGAAATCGCGCGGTTCGACGCGCTGGCCGGGCAATGGTGGGACCCGGACGGGCCGATGCGGCCGCTGCACCGGATGAATCCGCTGCGGGTGGGCTGGGTCGATACGCGCATCCGGGCGCGGTTCCAGGGTCCGGTGCGGCTGCTGGATGTCGGCTGCGGCGCCGGGCTGGCGGCCGAGGCGCTGGCGCGGCTGGGGCATGAGGTGCTGGGGCTGGATGCCGCCGGGGCGGCGATCGAGGCGGCGCGCGTGCATGCCGAGGGGCAGGGGTTGCGGCTGGTCTATCGCGAGGGGCTGGCCGAGGCGTTGCTGGCCGAGGGGGCGCGGTTCCAGGTGATCACCGCGCTGGAGGTGATCGAGCATGTGCCGGACCAGGGGGCGTTTCTGGCCACGCTGGCCGGGCTGCTGGAGCCGGGCGGGCTGCTCTTCGTCTCGACGCTGAACCGCACCAGGCGGTCGTGGCTAGTGGCGATCGCCGGGGCGGAATATCTGCTGCGCTGGCTGCCGGTGGGCACCCATGACTGGCACCGCTTCGTGACGCCGGCGGAACTGGGATGGCAGTTGCGCGCCGCCGGGCTGCTTGTTGCCGATATCGCCGGGATGAGCATGGACCCGCTCGGCGGCTGGCGGGCGACGCGGGATATGGCGGTGAATTACATCGCGGCGGCGGCGAAGGATTGATGGGTGAAATCTGCCCCTTGGCAGTGACCGCGCCGTAGCCACCGTTCAGCCAGCCAGGGCCATCTCGATCGCCGCTTTGGCGTGCAGCGCGGTGGTGTCGAAGATCGGCACCGCGCTATCCTCGGGCCGCACCAGAAGCATAATCTCGGTGCAACCCAGGATCACCGCCTCGGCGCCGTCCTCGACCATGCGGGCGATGACCGCGCGGTAGGCGGCTCTCGACACCGGCAGCACCTTCCCGGCAACCAGTTCCTGGTAGATGATCCGGTGAACAGTTGCGCGATCCTCGGCGCCGGGAACGATGACGCTCAAGCCATGCTGCTGCGTCAGCCGGCCCTTGTAGAAGTCGTGCTCCATCGTGAAGGCGGTGCCGAGCAGCCCCACTTTGGTGAAGCCGGCCGCCTTGATGGCTTCCGCCGTCGGATCGGCGATATGGAGCAAGGGCACGCCCACCGCCGCCTGAACCGCAGCCGCCATCCGGTGCATGGTGTTGGTGCAGATCAGCAGCACATCCGCGCCGCCGGCCTCAAGGCGCCGCGCGGCATCGACCATGCGGGCGGTCAGGCCATCCCAGTCACCGTGATGCTGAAGCGCCTCGATCTCGGCGAAGTTGAACGACCACAGCAGGCAGCGGGCCGACGCGGTTGGTCCAAGCCGGTCGCGAACCCCCTGATTGAGAATGCGATAATACTCCGCCGAGCTTTCCCAGCTCATCCCGCCGAGCAAACCGATCATCTGCATCAAACCGCTCCCCGCACGCTGATCTCGGATGCGCCGATCTATCTCGCTGCCGGACGGCAGGGCACGGCGGCCCGCTCAGCCATCAGCCCTGGGCACCCAGGGGATGCGGGCGACCTCGATGCCGTCATCGGCCAGGGCTTCGGCTTCCTCGGGGGTGGTCTCGCCGTAGATGCCGCGGGCCTCGCTCTCGCCGGTGTGGATGCGGCGGGCCTCCTCGGCGAAATTGCCGCCGACATAGTCGCAATGCTTCTCGACCTCGGCGCGCATGCGCTGCAACTGGGCGCGGATATGGTCGGGCAGACGCTCCGGCGCGACGGCGACCTGTTGTGATGGCGCGGGGGCGGGCGGCGGCGTCGCGGCGCGGCCCTTTTTCGGCACCGCCGGGGCCATCAGCGCGCGCACCACCTTGGAGTCGCCACAGATCGGGCATTCCAGCAGGCCGCGCTTGGCCTGCTTGGCGAAGGAATCGCCGCTGGCGAACCAGCCGTCGAACTCGTGATCCTCGCTACAGCGCAACTGGTAGTGAATCATGCCCTCGAGCCGTGATGACAAACGCCTGCCTTAGCAGATGGCATGCGTTGGCACTCCCGGCAAGGGACTGCCAGGGTCATGCCGCCAGCAGCGGGTCGAGCCCGCCGGCACGGTCCAGCGCGATGATCTCGTCGCAGCCGCCGATGTGCCGGCCGGCGATGAAGATCTGCGGCACCGAGCTGAGGCCGCCGGAACGCTGGTAGGATTCCTCACGCTCGGGGGTGCCGTGGCGGGCGTCGATTTCGGTGTAGGCGACGCCCTTCTTGTCCAGCAACGCCTTGGCGCGCATGCAGTACGGGCACCAGGGCTGGGTGTAGATGACGATCTCGGGCATCGGCGGCGGACTCCGTGGGTGACAGCTTCATTTTGAGCGTGGATGAGTTCGCTGCAAGGGTTACGTTCGCATTCGCGGGTCTGGCACCCGTGCTGCGACCAGCACATCCACTGCCGCGACGCCGGCGGCAAGCAGCGCCTCGGTGCAGGCGCCGGCGGTGGCGCCGGAGGTCAGCACGTCGTCGATCAGCAGCACGCGGCGGCCGGCAAGCGCGGCCAGGCGGGCGGGGCGCACGGCGAAGGCGCCGGCCACCATGCGCGCCCGCGCCTCGCGGTTCAGGCCCTCCAGCGTGGCGGTGGCGCGGGTGCGCCGCAGCGCGTCCGGCAGCGCCGCCACGCCGGACAGCTTCGCCAGCGCCTGGGCCAGCAGGGCGGACTGGTTGTAGCGGCGGGACACCAGTCGTCCACGGTGCAGCGGCACCGGGACCAACACCTCGGCCTGACGCAGCAGCATCGCCCCGGCGCGGGCCATCAGCGGCGCCAGGGCGGCGGCCAGTTCGGTGCGGTCGGCGTATTTCAGCGGCAATACCACCTGGCGGGATTGGTCGTCATAGGCCAGCGCCGCCCGCGCCCGGCCCCAGGGCGGCGGTGCGATAGTGCAGTTGGCGCACAGGCCACCCGGCAGCGCCTGCCCGGCATGGCTGAACGGCACGCCGCAGCGGTCGCAGCACGGGGCGGTGACGAAGCTAGTGGAAGCGAAGCAGGCGGCACAGAACTGGCCCTGGGCGCCGACCGGAGCGTCGCAGGTGAGGCAGATCGGGGGGAGCAGGGTGTCGAGCGCCAGGTGGGCGAGGAAGTTAAGCAAGGGAAGTCTTCTTTTTGTGAACAAAAAGAAGCAAAAAAACTTTTTGCTCACTGGTCTCGGTGGCGCCGCGGTCACCGAGACCAGTGGGATGGAGTTTTTTGGTTCTTTTTTGCAAAAAAGAACTGCTTCCTTGCTTACTGACCGAACGCCACCGTGCCGTCGCGCTTGATCTCGTGCACCAGGTCGATCTCCCAGGACAGGTAGGCGTGCATCGCCTCCTCCACCCCGGAATTGCGATCGTACGGGCGCAGGTAGAAATCGACGCAGGCCTCGTCGGGCGGCGAGGTCCGGTCTTTCACCAACACGCCGCCCGACTGCTTCCAGGCCGCGGTGCCGCCGGCCAGGGCGCGCACCGGCGCGGTGGTCAGCGCCTGCAACTCCGCCACCGCGAGGCGGGCCTGTAATCCGTCCGACGAGGTGACCACCACCATCTTGGCGCCGCTCAGCTGCGGTTTCAGCGCCGCCAGCCGGGAGCGGATGCCCCAATGGGCGCCGCGGATATGGCCGTCGCGGTAGTCCACGCTGCGGGCCAGATCGATCACCACCGCATCCGGCACCGCGGTCAACTGGTCGGCGCTGATCGTCTCGACGGCGACTTCCAGTTCCGGCGCCGCGGTGGCGCAGGGCGGCTGGCCGGCGGCCAGGGCGCCTTCCACCACGAACACGTCGCGATGGCCCATCAGCCGCAGCCAGGCGGCCGACATGCGGGCGCGCACGCCGTCATCGTCGATCAGCGCGATACGGGCGCCGCGCACCCCCACCCAGGTGTCGGTGGCCTGCACCAGTTGCCCGCCGGGCGCGTTGACGCTGCGTGGGCAGGCCTTGTGGGCGAATTCCACCGGGTCGCGCACGTCCAGCACATACAGCGTGCGGCTGCCGTCGGCGGCGAAGCGTTCCAGTTCGGCGACCGGGATCACCCGCACCCCGGTGCGCTCGGCGAACGCCTGGGCGCGGGACATGGCGAGGGCAGCGGTGCTCGGCCGGCCGACCTGGAAGCGCTCGTCGCGCCCACGGTCGCAGACCAGGCCGGCGAGTTCCCAGCCCATGGTGCCGTTGCGCAGCGCCACCACCTTGTTCGGCACCCCGGCCTGACGCAGGCTCTCGGCGCCCATGATCGAGCGGGTGCGGCCGGCGCAGTTGACCACGATCAGCGTCTCGGGGTTCGGCACCAGGTCGGCGATGCGATAGGCCAGTTCGCCGCCCGGAACGCTCATCCCACGCGGGATCGACATGCGGCGGTATTCGGCCAGCGTTCGGCTGTCGAGCACCACCATATCGCGGCCGTCATCCAGCCACTGCTTCAGCACCGGGGCGTCGACGCTCTCGGTGCCGTAATGGTGCTCCACCCACTCGCCGAACGCCTTGGAGGGCACGTTGACGCCGCTGAACAGCACGTAGCCGGCGGCCTCCCAGGCCCTGGTGCCGCCGGTCAGCACCGATACGTCGGTGCAGCCGATCGACTCCAGGTAGGTGGCAAGCTGTTCGGCCACGCCGCGGCCGTCATCGACGCAGACGATGCGGGTGGCGCGGCAGGGCAGCAGCGCCCGCGCCCGCATCTCGCGGTGCGAGAACGGGCACGGCACCGCCCAGAACAGATGCGAGGCGCCGAACTCGCCCTCCTCGCGGGCATCGAGAATGGCCAGTTCGGCGCCGTCGCCAATCCAGCCGCGCAAGGTCGCGGCGTCGATCTGTTTCATCATCCGTCCCAGCTTCCTGCTCAGTCCTTTGGCGCCACGGCGGGGGCCATGAAATTCCGATTGTAGAGCTTGATCTCGCCGTTATCGAAGCCACGCCGGTTGTCGAGCACTTCGAGCGCCAGCCCGTACATGTGCAGATGCCGCGTCGGCACCTGACCAGTGGTATGGATCGAGTGGATATCATCCGGCATCAGCGCGATGCCACGCCCGGGTTCGACCATGATCTCGTGATCGACCACGATATCGGCGCGATCCGGGCGGGAATGGTCGTCGGTGCGGCGATAGACCTTGTTCAGCTCCTGGCCATCGACCGCGACCACCACCGCCCAGGTGGTGTGGTCATGCGCCTTGGTCTCGTTGCCGGGATTGAGCGCGTTCATGTACAGCGCGAAGCGATTATCGGCATCTTCCTGCAACAAATAGCGATTGGCGCCCTTCTGGCCGCCCTCCGGCGGCGGGAAGGTGGTGGACGGGAACAGATGCTGCTGGGCGGCGAGCGTCAGCAACTCGGCCTTGATGGCGTCCAGCGCCGGGCGAGTGACGCCCTGGGCCTGCTCGATGGCGCGGATGCGATCGACGGTGGCGGCGACGGCGGCGGCACGGGCGGTCCTGGTTTCGGGCGCGTTCATGGCGGTTCTCCCCTGTCTCTGCCTGAGCATAGCCGCAGCCCCCCTTGGCAGCAACGCTGTCGGCGCGCACATGAGCGCCATGGACCCGATGCATGTGTTCGACCGCGCCGCCGTGCGCCGCCATCGCGACCGGGCGGCCGCCACGGTGGATACGGTTGCCGATCTGCTGGCCGATTGCGCCGACCGGCTGCTCGACCGGCTGGACGACACCTCCCACCGCTTCAGCCGCGCGCTGGATGTCGGCGGGCGCGGCATCGTCGCACCGAAGCTGCGGGCGCGCGGCATCGCCACCGTGGCCTGCGACCTCTCGGCGGCGATGGCGGCCCGCTCCGGCGGCGCCTGCCTGGCGGCCGATGAGGAGCGGCTGCCGTTCGCGCCGGCCAGCTTCGACCTGGTGGTGGCCAGCCTGTCGCTGCACTGGGTGAACGACCTGCCCGGCGCGCTGATCCAGCTTCGCCGCGCACTGTCGCCCGACGGCTTGCTGCTGGCCAGCCTGCCGGCGCTGGGCACTTTGGGCGAACTGCGCACCGCGCTGACCGAAGCCGAATCCGGGCTGGCCGGTGGCGCCGCACCGCGGGTTTCGCCGTTCCCCGACCTGCGCGACTGCGCCACCCTGCTGCAACGCGCCGGCTTCGCACTGCCGGTGGTCGACGCCGAGGACATCACCCTGCTCTACGCCAACCCGCTGACACTGCTGCGCGAATTGCGCGCCGCCGGCGAAGGCAACGCGGTGGCCCTGCGCGACCGCCGCATCCCGCCGCGCGCACTGTTCCCGCAGGCGCTGGCCAGCCTGCCGCAACAGGACGGCCGCAGCCGCGCCACGCTGCGGCTGGCAATGATGACCGGCTGGGCGCCGGCACCGAGTCAGCGCAAACCGCTGGCGCGGGGGAGTGGGCGGGTTTCGCTGACGGAAGTATTTAAAGATAAGTGAGTTCTTCTTTTTGTGAACAAAAAGAAGCAAAAAAACTTTCTATCCATTGGAGTGTACGGAATCTCCGCCACTCCACTGTTGCAAGGCGGATAAAATTTTTTGCGCGCTTTTTTTCAAAAAAGCGCTGCTTGCTTATCCTCTACCGGGCGAGATGAACTCCCAGGGCGCGGTTTCCTTGCTGATATCGGTGGTGACCTCGATCAGTGATGGCACGTTGGCGGCGATCGCCTCGCGCAGTGCGGTGCGCAGGCCTTCGGCGTCCGGGGCGTGCCAGGTGCGGACGCCGAAGCTGCGGGCGAAGGCCTGGAAGTCCGGGTTGACCAGTGCGGAGCCGGAGTCTCGTCCCTCGAACAGCCGTTTCTGGTCGCGCAGCACGTTGCCGTAGGCGCCGTTGTTGAACAGGATGGTGATCAGGTTGATGCCGTGCTGCATCGCGGTGGCCAGTTCGGTGGCGCCGAACAGGAAGCCGCCGTCGCCGGTGACTGACACCACCACCTTATCGGGATGCGCGACCTTGACGCCGAGGGCGGTGGGGAAGCCGGCGCCGAGGGTGCCGGAAAAGCCCGAGGTGATCAGGCCGCGCGGGTGATAGACCGGGAAGCCGAACCAGGAGGCGTAACCGACCTGGGTCATCTCGTCGCAGAAAATGCCGTCGTCGGGCATCGCGTCACGGATCGCTTCCAGGTAGGCGAGTTGCGGCTGCACCTTCTGGATGGCGGTGGCGGCGGCGGATTTGGCGCTGGCGATCGCCTCGGCGCGGCCGGCGGCAGGCGCCCCCTGGCTGATTGCTGCGAGCAGCGCGCGGGCGCCGTCGGCGGCGTCGGCGACGATGCCGATATCGACCGGCAGGCGGCGCATTTCCACCGGGTCGATGTCGATGCGGGCGACCGTGAGATTGGCCGGGCGCTTGCCCCAGCGGCCGAGGCACACCTCCAGCCGGCTGCCGAAGCCGATCAGCAGGTCGGTTTCGGCCCACAGCGCGTAGGCCGAGGTGACGGTCATGGCCAGCTTGTGGCGATCGGAGACGATGCCGCGGCCGGAGCGGAACGACACCACCGGGGCGCCGAGCCGTTCGGCCAGCGCCTGGATTTCCGGCCCGGCGTCCAGCGCGCCGCCGCCGACCCAGATCATCGGGCAGCGGGCGGCTTTGATCTTCGCGGCCAGGGCGGCGATTTTCTCCGGGTCGGGCACCGGGTTGGCGTGCGGCGGCAGCGGGTCTTGCGGGGTGACCTCGGCGGTGGCGGTGAACTGGTCCCACGGCATCTCGACCGAGACCGGGCCGCGGCGGCCAGAGCACATCTGTTGGAAGGCGTTGGCCACCAGGCGCGGCGCATCGGCGGGGTGCTCGATGCGTTCGGCGGATTTCAGCAGGGTGCGCAGCGTGGCGAGCTGGTCGGGCAGTTCGTGCAACTGGCCGCGACCGCGCCCGATCATGGCGCTCGGCACCTGGCCGGTGAGGCACAGCACCGGCGCGTTGACCCCCCAGGCGGTGGCCAGTGCGGCGGTGGTGTTCAGCACCCCCGGGCCTGGCACCACAGCATAGGCGGCAGGCCGGCCGGTGGCGCAGGCATAGCCGAGCGCCATGTAGGCGGTGGTCTGCTCGTGGCGGGCGTTGATCAGCCGCAGGCGGTTGGAATTGCGCGCGAAAGCGTCGAACAGCCCGTAGGTCTGCACGCCGGGCAGGCCGAACACCGTGTCGATGCCGTGCCGCAGCAGCCCGTCGACAATCGCCTCGCCACCCGTCATCCGCGCCATGCCGCGTCCCCCTGCCTTGTGCCGCCGGACAGTCGCATGGCCGCCGCCGCAGGTGAACCCCCTGGATGCATGCGGCACATTGCGGTTGCCTGATGGCTGCAGGTGCCCCTAGGATCAGCCGCAAGACGCTACGGCGCTTTGGTGAAATTTGAGCGAGCGAGCCGATGCCAGCGAGACCTGAGTCACCCGCCGCGCACCCGGATGCGTTTCGATGACTGTGCTCAACCTGGCGACGATGGCACTTTACACGACATTGTCGGCAGCGATCTCCGCCTCGGGCGCCGGCAATACGCTGCAGCTCAGCCCCGGCCTGTATGTCGAGGATTTCCCGATCATCACCCATTCGCTGACCATCGAGGCGGTCGGCGGCATGGCGCAGTTGCGCACGCCAGACCCGACGCCGTCGAACAACCGAGCCATCCTATACGTGGGCTACAATGCCGGGGCCGATCTCACGGTGAGCAACCTGGATATCTCCGGCGCGGTCGATCCCCACGACAACGGCGCCGGCATTCTGTTTGAGATCGGCAACGGCGCGCTCGTCGTGTCGAACAGCTGGATCCACGGCAACCAGGATGGCATCCTGACCGGCACCACCGGGGCGATCACCATCACCCATTCGGAGATCGATCATAACGGCGTGGCGTCGACCAACCCGATGTATGGCCGCGACCACAACATCTATGTCGGCGAAGCCACCAGCCTCACGATAACCGACAGCTATATCCACGACGCGCTGGGCGGCCACGAGATCAAGAGCCGGGCGGCGGTGACCACCATCAGCAATAACCGCATCCAGGACGGCCCGACCGCCGAGGCCAACTACAGCATCGACATCCCCGATGGCGGCGTGGCGACGGTCACCGGCAACACCATCGAGAAAGGGCCAGCCGCGCCCAATCGCTACGCGATCCATTTCGGCGGCGAGGCCAACCCCAGCAAGCCGGGCTCCAGCCTGACGGTCGAAAACAACGTGCTGATCAACGACCGGGCGGCCGGCGGCACCGCGATCTACAACGCCACCACCGATGGCGCAGGCAACAGCTATCCTGCGACGGTGGACGGCAACACCATCTATAATTTCGACGAGTTCTACCACGGCGGCGGCACCGGCGACACGCTCGGCGCCAATACCCTGATCAGCGGGCCGGCGCCGGCGCTGGATACCTCCTCGCTGTTCGCGGTGCCGGAGCCGGACTCGGCGCTGCTGCTTGCCGTCGGGCTGCTGGGGCTGGGCTGGGCCGGCTATCGGCCAGTGAACACCGGCCGGCGCTTGGCCTTGAAGGCGGCCCGCCCCTCCTTGTAGTCGGCGCTGTCGAAGCAGAGGGCGATGCTGGCGGCGATCGCCGCCTTGTCCATCTCGCTCTCGGCGCGCATCGCCTCGCCGACGGTGAACTTCATGCTGGCGACCGACAGCGGCGCGTTGCCGGCGATGCTGGCGGCGAGCGCCATCACCCGCGCATCGAGGGCGGCCAGCGGCACCGCCTCGTTGATCAGCCCCATCCGCGCCGCCTCGGGGGCAGGCACCCGGTCGCCGGTCAGCAGCAGCATGCGGGTATGCGCGGGGCCGACCAGTTCCACCAGCCGGCGGGTGGTGCGGAAGCCGTAGGAAATGCCGAGCTTGGCCGCCGGGATGCCGAACTGGCTGTCCTCGGAGGCGATGCGCAGGTCGGCCTGCATGGCGATACCCAGCCCGCCGCCGAGGCAGAAGCCATGGATGCGGGCGATCAGCGGCTTGTCGAAGGCGGCCAGCGCGTCGCGCCCGAGCGCGGTCAGCCGGTCGTATTCGCGCATCGCGTCGGCGTCGCCGCGCAGTTGGTCGAACTGGCTGATATCGGCGCCGGAGACGAATGCCTTATCGCCGCCACCGGTCAGCACCACGACGCGGATCGCCGGGTCGGCGCTGAAGCGGTTGAGGATTTCCGCCAGCCCCGCCCACATCTCCACCGACATGGCGTTGCGCTTTTCCGGCTGGTTGAAGGTGAGCACCCCCACGCCCCCGGCGCTGGCCGCCAGCATCTTGCCGCCCGCATAGGCTGTTGTGTGGTTCGGCAGACTGTCCATGTGCGGCGCCTCTCATGCAGGAAGCGGGGCGTTGGCCCGGCCGCTGCACGATGATCGTCAAGGCCGCCGGCGGCAATGCCGGCCGGCAGGTTGCGCTGCCGTGGCGGCGGCGTAGCATCGCAGCACACCAATCCAGGAGGTCAGCGATGGCCGCGTTCAGCTACGACCATATCCATCTGCGCACCGCCGACCCCGAGGGCACGGCGGCGTTCTACCACAAAATGTTCGGTGCCGAGGTGCTGCGCAGCGAAGCCGGCGGCAAGCCGCGCATCGACCTCAAACTGGGCGGCATGAACGTGTTCATCGCGCCGGTCGGCCCGACCGACCAGGTCGCCGCGGCGCCGAGTTCACCCTATCACGGCCTCGACCATTTCGGCCTCAGCGTCACCGGCATCGACGCGGTGGTGGCCGAACTGAAGGCCAAAGGGGCGGTGTTCACCATGGAACCCACCACCATCCGCCCGGGCACCCGCATCGCCTTCCTGCGCGCGCCGGACGGGGTGTCGATCGAACTGCTGGAGCGCAGCTGACTCAGGCAGCCGCGGCCCGCTCGAAGCGCGGGAACAGGATGTTGTTCTCCAGATGGATATGGGTGACCACGTCGTCGTGCAGCTTGGTCAGCGCGGCGCACAGCGCACGCCAGCTGCGGCAGCCGTCCTCCGGCACCGTGCGGCCATGGGTCAGCCGGTCGATCTCGGTCAGTGCCGCGCCGTGGTCGTCATGCTCGCCGCGCATGGTGGCGATCGCGGCGGCGATCATCGGCCCGCCGCCGGCCAGCATCATCGGGAACAGCACCACCTCCTCGCGCTTCTGATGGATCACCATCTCGGCGCGCAGCCGGCTCAGCAGCGCGGCCAGCCCGGCCGGTGCCGCCGGATGGCTGACATGCACGCCCTCGATGGTCTCGGCCAGCGGGATCAGCCCCTGTAACTCCCGCAGGTGCACCACGTGGTAGCGGGTCTTGATGTGCTCGATCAGCTCCGCCGAAGGCATCGTGTCGGCCAGCAGCATCGGCTCCCCCGCCGGCCCACCGGCCGCCAGCGCCCCCAGCAGCGCCTGCGCATCCAGGCTGCGCTGCGCCGCCGCATCGGCCAGGGTCTGGTCGCCGCTGCAGCAGAAATCGATTCCGCGCGCCGCGAACACCGCGGCCGCCCCCGGCATGGTGGCGACGATCCGCCCGACCTTCTGGTCCAGCAATGCGGCAAGTTCGGCAGTGTGAGCCATGGAAACCTCCGTGCGATCATCACGCGTCATCGACACGGCTCACTCTGCGCCTTAAATACGTATTGTCAATACCGATTTAAATCCCGTTACGCCGCGTGGCGCGGAACCAGCAGCCTGGCGAGATCCGGGATGCGGCAATCGGCCAGCGTAAACCGGTCCAATTCGGCCAGGAATGCCCGCTGCGCACCGAGCAGCATGCCGCGCAGCCGGCACTCCGGGGTCAGCACGCAGGAGCCGCCATCGGGCCGGCAGCATTCCACCAGCGGCTGATCCTCCTCCAGCAGCCGCACCACCGTGCCGATGCGGATCGCGTCGGGCGCCTGCGCCAGCGCCACGCCGCCCTGCTTGCCGCGCTGGCTGCGCACCAGGCCGGTGGCGCTGAGCGCCTGCAGCACCTTGGCCATGTGATGCACCGACACGCCGAGCGATTCGGCGATATGGCTGGCGCTGAGCACCTCGCCGTCGCGCTCGGCGAGCAGAATGAGCGCGCGGACGCCGAAATCAGTGAACTGGGTAAGCCGCATGACCATGCCTCGCGGGATTGCATTTGTCGGATGCCGACCCCAGACTGTATTCGCAATGCCGAATTAACGAAAGCCCGATCTGCGGCGCGTCTCCGCCCGCCACCGCGCTTTCGACATTCCGCAAACAGCGAGATCGGAACCTGAGATGAGCGAGAGAATGTATCCTGCCGCAACCCGACAACTGGCCGACCGACGGCGGGCGCTGGCGCCGGCCCAGCAGGCGGCGTTCGAGGCGTTCGGCAAGGCGGTGTTCGCCGATGGCGCGCTGCCGGCGAAAATGAAGCAGATCATCGCCGTCGCGGTGGCGCATGTCACCCAGTGCCCGTACTGCATCAAGGGCCACACCAAGGCGGCGCTCAGGGCCGGCGCCACCCAGGAGGAACTGATGGAGGCGATCTGGGTCGCCGCCGAGATGCGCGCCGGTGGCGCCTATGCCCATGCCGCACTGATGCTCGACACCGCCGAGCCGCCGGCCGAATAAGCACCCCGAACCGGCAAACGGCCCCGGACACACTGTCCGGGGCCACCCGCACTCACATCTCGGCGTAGTTGCCGGAATGCCAGATGTAGAACACGTAGTCGGACTGCGTCACGTCGCCCTTCTTGTCGTAGCTGATCTTGCCCAGCACGGTGTCCCAGGTACCGGCGCGCAGCGTTTCGGCCACCTTCTTGGCGTCGGTGGTGCCGGCCTTGGTCGCCGCCTGCGCCCATTCCTGGATCGCCGCGTAGGTGTACAGCACATAGCCTTCCGGATCGATGCCCTTGGCCTTGAATTCCTTCACCACCTCCGCCGCCGACGCACGCCGGCGCGGGTCGGACGGGAAGGTCATGATGGTGCCTTCGCCGTCATTGCCGGCGATCTGCCAGTATTCCTTGGTCACCAGCGCGTCGCCGCCGATCATCGTCGGGTGCATGCCCTGCTGATGCGCCTGGCGGACGATCAGCCCGGTCTCGGTGTGGTAGCCGCCGACATAGATCACGTCGATGCCGGCTTCCTTCATGCGCGACACCAGCGCCGAGTAGTCCTTTTCGCCCGGCACATAGGTGGTCGCCATGGTCTCCTTCAGGCCGTTCGCGTTCATCGCCTTCCTGGTCTCGTCGGCCAGGCCTTTGCCGTAGGCGGTGTTGTCGTTCAGGATCGCGATCTTGCGGCCCTTGAATTCCTTGGCCAGATAGGCGCCGGCCACCGCACCCTGCTGGTCGTCGCGGCCGCAGGTGCGGAACACGTTCCAGCCGCCCTTGTCGGTCAGCGCCGGGTTGGTCGAGGCCGGGCTGATCATCAGGATGCCTTCATCCAGATACACCTTGCTGGCCGGGATCGAGCTGGACGAGCAGAAATGCCCGGCCATCAGCTTGATGCCCTTGCTGGCCATCTGGTTGGCCACCGAAACCGCCTGCTTCGGGTCGCAGGCGTCGTCGCCCACTTCCAGCACCACCTTCTGGCCCAGCACGCCGCCCTTGGCGTTGATGTCGGCCACCGCCATCTCGGCGCCCTCCTTCAACTGGGCGCCGAAGCTGGCATATTCACCGGTGATCGGCCCGGCGACCCCGATGCGGATCTGCGCCTGGGCGGGGGCGCCGGCCCCCAGCGCAAAGGCCGCAGCCAGCGACATCGCGCCAGCGAACACGGTCCGTCTCATCATGGTTCTGCTTCCTGTGTGTTCCATCGCCGCGCGGGACGCGCGGCAGGGTTGCAGCCTATGCGCAACATTGCGCCGAGGCAATCGGCGGCAAATCGGCCGGCCTGACGGGCCTGGGGAACTGCGATGCTGCTGGCTCTGGCACTGAAACTGGCCATCACCGCCGCCGTGGTGGTGCTGGCCTGCCGCCTGGTGGAGCGCACCGGCCCGCTGGTCGGCGCGATGATCGCCACCCTGCCGGTCTCCGCCGGTCCCGCCTATGTGTTCCTGGCGATGGAGCATGGCCCGGCCTTCATCGCCAGCAGCGCGCTGGCCAGCATGTCGGCGATCGCCGGCGCCAGCGTCTTCGTCGTGGCCTATGCGGTGCTGGCGCGCCGCCCACGCGGCGAGCGCGGCCATGGCCTGCTGCCGGCGGTCTCGGCGGCGCTGCTCAGCTGGCTGGCGGTGGTGGCCCTGCTGCAGCTGCTGGCGCCCGGACTGGCCGCGGCGTTCGCGATCAATCTGGCGCTGTTCCTCGGCTGCAGCTGGCTGACGCGCCACTGGCGGCGGGCGCCGCTCGGCCCGCGCGGCCGCCCCAGCCGGTGGGACACGCCCATCCGCGCCCTCGGTGCGATGGCGCTGGTTGCGCTGGTGCTGGCGATCGCCCGCGTGCTCGGCCCGCGCGCCGCCGGGTTGGCGGCCCTGGCGCCGGTGGTCACCACCAGCGTCGCCGTGCTGCTGTATCCGCGCCTGGGCGGCGCCGGGGCGGCGGCGGTGCTGGTCAACATGCTGGTGGGCATGCTGGGCAACTCGGTCGCCCTCACCGCCCTCAGTCTCACCGCGGTGCCGCTCGGCTCCACCCCGGCGCTGCTGCTGGCGCTGGCCATCTCCCTCGCGTGGAATGGCGGCATCACCATATGGCAAACTGGCCGTCCCCGCCGCCGCTGATCCGGCCGGGGCAACCCAGGGCACCGGCCGGCGCCCTTGCCGGCCGGTTCCGGCGCCCGTAATAGCGCCATACGCAGGAGGTGTCCCATGGCTTCAAACGCCGAGGTTTCCGACCAGGCCAATCCGGCCCTCGCCGAACAGGCGGCCATTCTCGCCCGCCCGATGACGCCGGAGCGGCGGATGGCCGACGTGATCCGCGCGCTGTCGATCGACGCGGTGCAAAAGGCCAATTCCGGCCATCCCGGCCTGCCGCTGGGCATGGCCGATGTCGGCACCGCGTTGTGGACCAAGGCGCTGAAATACGACGCCGCCGACCCGCACTGGCCGGACCGCGACCGTTTCGTGCTGTCGGCCGGGCATGGCTGCATGCTGCTGTATTCGCTGCTGCACCTGACCGGCTTCCCTGGCATGACGATCGACGACATCAAGAATTTCCGCCAGCTGAACTCGCCGGCCGCCGGGCATCCGGAATACGGCCACGCGCCGGGCATCGAGACCACCACCGGCCCGCTCGGCCAGGGCCTGCCGAACGCGGTCGGCATGGCGCTGGCCGAACGCATGCTGGCCGCCCGCTTCGGCCGCAGCCTGGTCGATCACCGCACCTGGGCGATCTGCGGCGACGGCGACCTGATGGAGGGCCTCAGCCAGGAAGCGATCAGCCTCGCCGGCCACCTGCAACTGGCCAAGCTTGCCATCCTGTGGGACCATAATTCGATCTCGATCGACGGTTCCACCGACCTCGCCACCTCCGACGACCAGTTGAAGCGGTTCGCCGCCAGCGGCTGGGCGGTGCGCGCGGTGGACGGCCACGACCCGGCCGCGGTCGCCGCCGCGCTGGCGATGGCGATGCGCTCGAAAAAGCCGACCTTCATCGCCTGCAAGACCATCATCGGCTTCTCCGCCCCGCACAAGGCCGGCACCAACGCCGCGCACGGCTCGCCGCTCGGCGCCGAGGAGGCCCGCGCGGCCAAGGCGGCCCTGGGCTGGACCGCGCCGCCGTTCGAGGTGCCGGAAGATCTCGCCGCGCAGTGGCGCGAGGCCGGTGCGCGCGGCGCCGCCCCCCGCCGCGCCTGGCTGAAGCGGCTGGCCCGCCACCCGATGCGCGCCGAGTTCGAGCGCGTCATCGCCGGCCGGCTGCCGGAAAACTTCCACGAAACCATCGCCGCGTTGCGCGCCGACCTGGCCGAAACCCGGCCCAAGTTGGCCAGCCGCGCCTCCAGCCAGAAGGCGCTCGACGCCCTGGTGCCGGCGATCCCGGAACTGGTCGGCGGCTCGGCCGACCTCACCGGCTCCAACCTGACGCTGGTCAAGGGGATGGGCTCGGTCAGCCCGGGCAACTACGCCGGCCGCTACATCCATTACGGCATCCGCGAGCACGCCATGGCGGCGGCGATGAGCGGCATCGCGCTGCATGGCGGGCTGGTCCCCTACGGCGGCACCTTCTTCTGCTTCACCGACTACATGCGCCCCGCCCTGCGGCTGGCCGCCCTGATGCGCATCCGGGTGATCCATGTGCTGACCCATGACAGCATCGGCCTCGGCGAGGACGGCCCCACCCATCAGCCGGTGGAGCAGCTGGCCAGCCTGCGGGCGATGCCCGGCATGCATGTGCTGCGCCCGGCCGACGCGATGGAAACCGCCGAATGCTGGGAGCTGGCGCTGCGCCACGCCGACGGCCCCAGCCTGCTGGTGCTGTCCCGCCAGGGCCTGCCGGCGCTGCGCTCCGACACCGGCGAGAATCGCTGTTCGCGTGGCGGCTACGTGCTGGCCGAAGCCGACGGCCCGCGCGCCGCGACGCTGATCGCCACCGGCAGCGAGGTCTGCATCGCCATGCAGGCGCGCGAGATGCTGGCCGGCGAGGGCATCAAGGTCGCCGTGGTCTCGCTGCCCTGCTGGGAGCTGTTCGAGCAGCAGGACGAATCCTGGCGCGACCAGGTGCTCGGCGGCGCGCCGCGCATCGGCATCGAGGCCGGGGTGGCGTTCGGCTGGGAACGCTGGCTGGGGCCGGACGGGGTGTTCATCGGCATGAGCAGCTTCGGCGCCTCGGCCCCGGCGGAAGAGCTGTACCGCCATTTCGGCATCACCGCGGAGGCCGCGGTGGCAGCGGTGAAGAAGCGTATCGCCGGCTGACCCCCCCTTTTAATTGCCACGTTCACCGGGTTATCTGCGCTGCAGCAATCGTATGAAGGAATGATACCATGGCCGTGAAGGTCGCCATCAACGGCTTCGGGCGCATCGGGCGTCTGGTGTTGCGCGCCATCGTCGAGAGCGGCCGCACCGATGTGGTGCCGGTGGCGATCAACGACCTCGGCAGCGTCGAGGCCAACGCCCATCTGCTCCGCTACGACAGCGTGCATGGCCGCTTCCCCGGCGAGGTGGTGGTCGACGGGCAGAACATCACCATCCACCATAATGGCCGCACCTACGGCCCGATCACCGTCTCCGCCGAGCGCGACCCCTCCAAGGTGCCGTACCAGGGCGTCGACGTGGCGCTGGAATGCACCGGCATCTTCGCCACCAAGGAGAAGGCGACCCCGCTGCTGGCCGCCGGCGCCCGCAAGGTGATCATCTCGGCACCCGGCGACGGGGTGGACGCCACCATCGTCTACGGGGTGAACCATCAGGTCCTCACCAAGGACATGACGATCATCTCCAATGCCTCCTGCACCACCAACTGCCTGGCGCCGGTCGCCAAGGTGCTGCACGACAATTGGCATATCGAGCGCGGCTACATGGTCACCATCCACGCCTACACCGGCGACCAGAACACCGTCGACACGCTGCACAAGGACCTGCACCGCGCCCGCGCCGCCGCGGTCTCGGCAATCCCGACCTCGACCGGCGCCGCCCGTGCGGTCGGGCTGGTGATGCCGGACCTGAAGGGCAAGCTGGACGGCACCGCGATCCGCATCCCGATCCCCAACGTCTCGCTGGTCTCGCTCGACGTGGTGCTGAAGACCACGCCGACCAAGGAGGAGATCAACGCCGTGATGAAGGCGGCCAGCGAATCCGGCCCTCTGAAGGGCATCCTCGGCTACAACACCGCACCGCTGGTCAGCATCGACTTCAACCACGATCCGCATTCCTCCACCTTCGACGCCACGCAGACCGCGGTGGTGGATGGCGGGCTGGTGCGGGTGATGAGCTGGTACGACAACGAGTGGGGCTTCTCCAACCGCATGTCCGACACCGCGGCGCTGTTCGGCAGCCTGTAACCATGGCGTACCGGACGCTGGACGGGCTCGCGGTCGCCGGCAAGCGGGTGCTGCTGCGGGCCGATCTCAACGTGCCGGTGCATGACGGCAAGATCGGCGACCAGACCCGGATCGAGCGGCTGTGCCCGACCATCCGCGAGTTGTCGCAAGGCGGCGCGCGGGTGATCGTGATCAGCCATTTCGACCGGCCGAAGGGCAAGCGGGTGCCCTCCATGTCGTTGGCGCCGGTGGCGCTGGCGCTGGGCCGGGCGCTCGGCCGCCATGTCCGCTTCGCCGATGACTGCGTCGGCGTGATGGCCAGCCAGGCGATCGATACGATGCGCGATGGCGACGTGGTGGTGTTGGAAAACACCCGTTTCCATGCCGGGGAGGAGAAAAACGACCCCGAATTCGCGCAAAAACTGGCCGATCTGGCGGATATTTTCGTCAACGACGCGTTTTCCGCCGCCCATCGCGCCCACGCCAGCACCGAGGGTGTGACACATTTTCTGCCCTCCTACGCCGGCCGGCTGATGCAGGCCGAACTGGAGGCGCTGACCGCCGCCCTGGAGCACCCGGAACGGCCGCTGGTGGCGATCATCGGCGGCGCCAAGGTGTCGACCAAGCTGGAGGTGCTCGGCCATCTGTGCAAGCGGGTGCAGATGCTGGTGATCGGCGGTGCGATGGCCAACACCTTCCTTGCCGCACAGGGCAAGAACGTCGGCAAATCGCTGCAGGAAGCCGGCATGCATTCGAATGCGCTGGACATCCTGGCCACCGCCAAGCAGGCCGGCTGCGAGGTGGTGCTGCCGGTGGATGCGGTGACCGCGACCGAGTTCAAGGCCAACCCGCCGACCCGCATCGTGGCGATCGACCAGGTGCCGGATGACGCGATGATCCTCGATGTCGGTCCGGCCAGCACCAAGGCGCTGATCGACAGGCTGGGCAGCTTGAAGACGCTGGTCTGGAACGGCCCGCTCGGCGCCTTCGAAACCCCGCCGTTCGACGCCGCGACCGTCGCACTGGCCAAGGCGGTGGCAGCGGCGACCAAAGCCGGAAAGCTGCGCAGCGTGGCCGGCGGCGGCGATACCGTGGCGGCGCTGCGGCAGGCCGGGGTGATGGACGATCTGACCTACGTGTCCAGCGCCGGCGGCGCGTTTCTGGAATGGCTGGAGGGCAAGACCCTGCCCGGCGTTGCGGCGCTCAGCGACTGATCCGGTAACAGCCGCGCTCGATCTCCTCGATCACCGAGGCACCCTGCGGCGCCCAGCCCAACCCGCGTCGGGCCGCCACGGCGCGCACCCGGCTGTTTGAGCCCATGGTGTTGAGCGCCGCCCCCTCGCCCCATTCCGCCGCCGCCTCGGCCAGCGACATCGGCTGCGTCGTGCCGCCCAGGCCGAGCATCCGGCTGATCGCCTGGCACAGTTCCTTCATCGAATTCTCGCCGTTCTCGGCGAAGTAGAAGCCGCCGGCCGGCGCACCCTCCAGCGCCAGCACATACAGCCGCACCAGGTCGTCGATATGCACGTTCGACCAGATGTTTTCGCCCGGGCCGAAATGGCGGGCGGCGCCGTGTTTGCGGGCGGTGGCGATCAGCCAGGGCACCTGCATGCTGTGCGGCGTCTCCCCGTGCCCCAGCCCATAGATCAGGCTCGGGCAGATGATGACCGGCCGGAAGCCCTGGTCCCGCTGTGCCAGGATCGCGGCGTTGAGTGCGGCGCGGGCGGCGCGGCCCGGCGAGGCGGTGAACGGCGTGGTCTCGTCGTAGATGGCGTCGAGCTTCCGGCCGCCGGCCTGGGTGCCGACCACGCTCGAGCCGCTGGTATGCAGATACGCCTTGCCCGACCCGGCCAGCGCCGCCGTGAGCGCGCGCACCGCCGGTTCATGGTCGGCATTGGCGGCATTGATCACCGCATCGGCCCGCAGTGCCGCCTCGGTCAGGATCGCCGCGTCGTCGAGCGTGCCGATCACCGGGGTGATGCCCCTGGCCCGCACCGCAGCCGCCCGCGCCTCGGAGCGCACCAGCCCCGCCACCCGATGCCCGGCCGCCAGCAATGCGGCGGCCACCGAACCGCCGATATAGCCCGCTGCGCCGGTGAGGAAGATGTCCATGCCTGCTGGTCTCCGACCGGGTTCGACTCTGCTGTCCGCGCCGAGGCTAGGGTGCTCCACGCGGCGAGGCAATTCGGCGGACCAGCTTTTGCTTGCCAGCCATCCGCTGCACAGCCCACAAGGCCCAGGCCATCCGATCCGAACTCTCCCTGATGAGGTGCCGCAATGCTGACCTGGGCCCGCGCCAATCCGCTCGCCGCTCGCGTCGGGCTGCGTTTCATCGTCCGGCTGGTGATCGCCGTGGTGCTGGTGCTGCCGTTGCAGGCGCTGAGTGACCGGTTCGCGGTTTCGGCGAATTACGGCGTGTTCGTCGCGGTGATCGTGGCCCTGCTGCTCGGCGGGCGGATCGCCGACCAGCAGGCCGATCGCTGGGGCATTCCCAACGAGCACCGCCGGTAACCGCGGCCGGTTGCCAATCAGCGCCCGGCGGCGCAGGCCGGCAGCCCGGGTTTGCGGTTTGCCAGTCGCGCGGTATCAACGCTGCGGCGGTCCAACCCGCTGGGCGCCCCGGCGCCGTTCTGTGCTATAGGCGCACGGCCGGCGATGCGGCCGACGAGAAAACCGAGGGATGATGGCTGAGGATTCGCTCGCCCGCCGAACGATCATCGGCACCAGCTGGATGGTCGTCTGGCGCATGTTGACCCGCGTGCTGGGGCTGGCCAGCACACTGATCCTGGCGCGACTGCTGGTACCGGCCGATTTCGGCATCGTGGCGATGGCCGGCCTGTTCGGTACCATCGTCGAGGGACTCTCCCAGGTTGGCCTCGCGTCGGCACTGATTCGCCACCCGACCCGCGACCGCTCGCTGTTCGACACCGCCTGGACGCTGCAGGTGGTGCGCGCCCTGCTGGTCGCCGGCATGCTGGCCGCCTCCGCCCCGCTCGCCGCCTGGTGGTTCGACGAGCCGCGCCTGGTGACCGTGGTGCTGGTGATGGCGACGGTGTCGGCGATCACCGGCTTCGACAATATCGCCCTCATCGAATTCCAGCGCGACATGCGGTTCGACCGCTATTTTGTGGTCCTGGCAGCCCCACGGCTGCTGCAGGTGGTGGTGACGATATCGGCTGCACTGCTGCTGCAAAGCTACTGGGCGCTGATCCTCGGAATCATCGCCGGCCGGCTGTCGACCAGCGCGATGAGCTATCGGATGCACCCGTACCGCCCCGGCTTTCGCCTGGACGGCTGGCGGGAGTTCGCGCATTTCTCATTCTGGACCTGGGCGGCGAGTCTGGCCGGGCTGGTCAGGGGGCGATCGGACTGGTTCATCCTGGGCCCGATGTTCGGCCCCGCCGGCCTCGGATTATATATGCTGGCGGACGAAACCGCGATCCTGCCGGTGACCGAACTGATCGGGCCTGCCGCCACCGCGCTGTTCGCAGGGTTCTCGGAAGCCCAGCGCCGCGGTGGCACCAGCCATCTGGCGATCCGCGTGGCGACCACCCTGCTGCTGTTCTCGGCGCCGGTGACCATCGCCGTTTCGGCCAGCGCCCCGCATGTCGTCGCCGCCCTGCTCGGCGCAAAATGGGCCGCCGCCGAGCCGCTGATCGCCATCCTCGCCTGGCAGTGCCTGTTCATCCCGTTCAGTGCCATCTGCAGCCAGTTCCTGATCGTCAGGGGCCGGGTGGAGCTGAACTTCTACGGCACGCTGATCGCCGCGGTGATCAAGCTGGTGGCAACGCTGCTCGCGGTGGCGTTCTCGCGCGACCTGAACACCATCGCCCTGGTCATCACGGTGGTGGTGGCCGCGGAGGCGACGATCTACATCGCCATGTTGCGAATGGCGGGCGAGACCGGGCTTCGGGCCAATCTCGGCGGATTGCTGCGCATCGCCTTGGCCGGCGCGGTGACCGTGGCTGTGCTGCTGCTGACCGGGCTGGGCTGGCAGACCGGGCTGCGCCCGCCGCTGCTGGCGCTGCTGCTGGCCGCCGAGGTCGGCACTGCGGCGGTCGGCTGTTTCGCGATTGTCGATCTGACCCTGTGGCAGTTGGCCGGACGCCCGGATGGCCCGGAGCGGCAACTGCTGGGCGCACTCGGCCAGTTCATCCGCCTGCGTCGGCCGAAGGTGCAGCAAGGCATCCCGTGAGCGACAGGCGCCAGGCGCGGCACTTGGCCTCCAGCCCGAGACTGGCATGCGCCGGGCTGGTGGATGGCAGCCGCAGCAGCGCCGGCCGGCGATCTGCCAGTTCCGGCAGCGCATGCCGCCGGAACGCCGTCTCCGCCTTGGCGCCGTTGAAACAGATGCGGGCGATCCCCGGATACGCCGCCAACAATGTCGGAAAATCATTGGCGGCCTCATCGCGGATCGCCGAGTCCAGGCTGCCGCTGCGGGTGCAGGACTGCAGCACATCCCACAGCGCGATGCCGGCGGCCTGCAGCCGCTCCAGCCGCCGCGGATACGCCAGCGCCGGCCCGGCGCCGCACAACGCGCCCATGATCGGCCAGAACGCGTTGCGCGGATGGGTGTAGTACTGCCCGGCGCGCAACGAGGCCTCGCCGGGCATCGAGCCGAGGATCAGCACCCGGCAGTCGGCCGAGACCACCGGCGGAAAGCTGCGCAGCACCGGCATTAGAGTAGGTTAAGCGGTGCCGCCGATGGTCAGCCCCGAGAGCTTCAGGGTCGGCTGCCCGACGCCGACCGGCACGCCCTGGCCGTTCTTGCCGCAGGTGCCGATGCCGGGGTCGAGCGCCATGTCGTTGCCGATCATCTCCACCTTGGTCAGCGCATCCGGCCCGTTGCCGATCAGGGTCGCGCCCTTCACCGGTGCGCCGATTTTGCCGTCCTCGATCATGTACGCCTCGCTGGCCGAGAACACGAACTTGCCGGAGGTGATGTCGACCTGGCCGCCGCCGAAATTCACCGCATACAGCCCGCGCTTCACCGAGCGCAGCATCTCCTCGGGCGAGGCGTTGCCACCGAGCATGATGGTGTTGGTCATTCGCGGCATCGGCGCATGCGCGTAGGACTGCCGGCGGCCGTTGCCGGTGGAACGTCCGCCCATCAGCCGGCCGTTCAGCCGGTCCTGCAGGAAGCCGGTCAGGATGCCGTCCTCGATCAACGTGGTGCGGCCAGTCGGGGTGCCCTCGTCGTCGATGGTCAGCGAGCCACGGCGGTCCGGGATGGTGCCATCATCGATCACCGTCACCCCCGGCGCGCCGATCCGCTTGCCCAGCAGCCCGGCGAACGCCGAGGTGCCCTTGCGGTTGAAATCGCCCTCCAGCCCGTGGCCGATCGCCTCGTGCAGCAGGATGCCGGGCCAGCCATTGCCGAGCACCACCGGCATCTCGCCGGCCGGCGCCGCACGGCTGTCCAGGTTGAGCAGCGCCTGGCGCAACGCCTCGTCCACCGCCGCCTTCCACTGCGCCTCGCCGATCAGCCGGTCGAACCCGAAGCGCCCGCCGCTGCCATAGCTGCCGGTCTCCCGCCGCCCGTCCTTCTCCACCACCACCGCGACATTCATGCGGATCAGCGGCCGCAGATCGGCCACCCGGCTGCCATCGGCGCGGATGATCTGCACCGCCTGGAACTCACCGGCGATCGAGGCGATCACCTGCACCACCCGGCTGTCCTTGCCGCGCGCATAGGCGTCGATCTCGGCCAGGATGCCGGTGCGCTTGGCGAACGGCATGCCGGACAGCGGGCTGGCGTCGGAATACAGCCGGTCGTTGCGCCCCGGCGGGGCGGCGGCGGCGCTGCCGGAGTGCCCGGCGGTGACCGCCGAGACGGTGGCGGCGGCGCGGTTCAGCGCGTCCTCGGACAACTCGCCGGAATGCGCGAAGCCGGCCGCCTCGCCGGCCACCGCGCGCAGGCCGAAGCCCAGCGAGGTGTCGAAGCCGGCGGCGCGGATGCGGCCGTCATCCAGGCTGATCTGCTCGCTCTCGCGGTATTCCAGATACAGCTCGCCGTCATCGGCCTCGGCCAGCGCCCGGCCGGTGATCCGCTCGGCGGCATCGCGCCCCAGGGTCACGCCCTCGCGGGCAAAAAACAATGCGTCGGTGGCTTCGAGTGCGGATGTCATGGAACGGCCTTTGAAGTGGAACGACGCAGGCGGTGGCGCAGCACCAGGGCGGCGGTCAGCAGCAGCACGGCGTTGAACTGGTGCGCGACCGCCAGCGAAACCGGCACCATGGCGAGTAATGTGGCGACGCCGAGCAGATATTGCAGCCCCACCGTCAGCACCAGCGCCACGGCCGGGCCGCGCGCCGTGTGCCAGGCGGCGGCGGCGGCGGCCATCGCCGCCAGCAGCGTCAGGGTCGCCAGCAGGCGATGGTTGAACTGCACCGCGGCGATGTTCTGGATCAGGTTGCGCGGGAACGGCTGCAGCATGGCATAGCCGCTCGGCACCAGGTGCCCGTCCATCAGCGGAAAGGTGTTGTAGTCCAGCCCGGCATGCAGCCCGGCGGTGAAGCCGCCGGCGACGATGGTCAGCGACACCAGGATCAGCGTAGCGCTGGCCAGCTGGCGCGGCAGCACCGGGCCACCTTCGGGCCGCGGCGCGCGCACCGACAGCGCCGTCCACAGGATCGCCCAATACAGAATAAGCGCCAGGCTGAGATGCACCACCAGCCGCACCGGCGCGACCGCAGTGCTGTCCGGGAAGAACCCCGAGGCCACCATGAACCAGCCCACCGCGCCCTGCAGCCCGCCGAGCACGAACAGCAGCACCAGCCGGGGCACCAGCCGGCGCGGGATGGCGCCACGCAGCGCGAACACCACCAGCGGCACCAAGAACACCAGCCCGATCAGCCGGCCCCACAGCCGATGGCTCCATTCCAGCCAGAAGATGTGCTGGAATCCGGCCAGCCCGAACCCCTGGTTGAGTAGCTGGTACTGCGGGATCTGCTGGTACAGCTTGAACAGCCGCTCCCACTCGGCATGGCTCCACGGCGGCAGGGTGCCGGAAAGCGGCGCCCATTCCATGATCGACAGGCCGGAGCCGGTGAGCCTGGTGGCGCCGCCGAGGGCGACCATCACCAGGATCATGAAGGCGGAGATGAACAGCCACAGCGAGACCAGGCGGCGATTGCGCGGCGTCATCGCGTCGGTGGCGGCAGGCGTGGAGGCGGGATCGAAGGGCATCACCCAGCATAGAACGCTCGTCGGCCGGCGGACAGGTGTTGCGGCCGGACCAGCCGCGCCCGTTTACCCGCCGTTCAGCTTTGCCGACCACACTCGCGGCGAGCGGGGAGGGGCCGATGGACGGCTTTGGCGCGACGGCGATCGACGCATTGGCGCATGGCGTGCAGGCGCAGCGCGGCGGGCGGTTGGCCGAGGCCGAGAGCGGATTCCGCAGCGTGTTCGCCGCGGCACCCGAGCAGCCGATGGCAGCCTATCTGCTGGGCCGGCTGCTGCTGGCAACCGATCCACCGGAGGCCAACCGGGTGGAGGAGGCGGCGCTGCTGCTCCGCCACGCCCTGGCGCTGCGGCCGGACGACCTGGACACCCGCCGCGCTCTGGCCGACGCCTGTCTGGCGGCCGGCTGGCGCGGCGAGGCGATCGATTTCTACCGCGCGGTGCTGGCGCGACGGCCCGACGATGCCGCCGCCGGCCTCCGCCTCGCCGGCGCGCTGCTGCAGGAGGGGGAGGCGGCGGCGGCCCTGGAGGCAGCGGACGCTGTGCTGCGGCACACCCCGGCGCTGGCCGAGGCATGGCATGTCGCCGGCGCCGCCCTGCGCGCGCTCGGCCAGCACGAGGCGGCGCAGCGGCATCTGCAACGCGCGGTGCAACTGGACCCCGAGCACGCCCGCGCCTGGATGACCCTCGGCCATGTGGCCGCCGACCGCAACTGGCCGGCCGCCGCCGAAGCCTATCTGCGCGAGGCGGTGACCCGCGCGCCGACCCTGGCGGCCGCCCATGCCAGCCTGGGCGCGGTGCTCGCCGAAGCCGGGCGGCTGGCCGAGGCGGTCGCCGCCTGCAACCAGGCGCTGGCGCTGGAGCCGGCCGACCGGGTGGCGCACTGGCATCGTGCCACCGCGCATCTGCTGGCCGGGGATTTCGTCGCCGGCTGGGCCGATTTCGAATGGCGCAAGCGGCATCCGCGCTTCGCCGCCGATTTCCCGCCACTGCCCGGCCCGGCCTGGGACGGCGCGCCGCTGGCCGGCCGCTCGCTGCTGCTGCGCGCCGAGCAGGGGCTGGGCGACAGCATCCAGTTCGCCCGCTTCCTGCCGGGGCTGGCGGCGCAAGGCGGCCGGGTGATCCTCGCCTGCCGCCCGACCGCGTTGCAGGCCCTGGCGCCGCTGCTGCGGCAATTGCCGATCGAACTGGTCGCCGCCGAGGCCGCCCCGCCGGCCGACTGCCACGCCGACCTCGGCAGCCTGCCCTACCTGCTTGGCGTGGAGCCAGCCACCATCCCGGGTGCCGCCGGCTATCTGCGCGCCGACCCTGCCCGGATCGCCCGCTGGTGCCCCGAAGCCGGCGGCCTCGCGCGGGTCGGGCTGGTCTGGGCCGGCAACCCGGCGCATCGCAACGACGCAAACCGCAGCATGCCGCCCTCCGCCGTCGCCGCCCTGCTGGCCGCCGCCGAAGCCGCCCCGCGCCTGCGCTTCGTCGGCCTGCAAAAGGGCCCGCGCGCCGCCGAGGCCGCCAGCCGCTACGGCCTGCCCGACCACAGCGCCGCGCTGACCGATTTCGCCGAAACCGCCGCCGCCATCGCCCGGCTCGACCTGGTGATCACGATCGACAGCGCGGTGGCCCACCTGGCCGGCGCGATGGGCACGCCAACCTGGCTGCTGCTGCCCTTCGCGCCCGACTGGCGCTGGATGCTGAAGCGCGCCGATACGCCTTGGTACACCTCCCTGCGACTGTTCCGGCAAAGCGCGCCGGGTGACTGGACCAGTCTCGCGGCACGCGTTGCCGCCGCGCTGATCGGCCGCTATCGGGAGAGCGAGGAAGGCCTTCTTTTTGTGAACAAAAAGAAGCAAAAAAACTTTCTATCCATTGGAGACTCCGGCGTCTCCGCCACTCCGCTGTTGCAAGGCGGATAAAAGTTTTTTGGTTCTTTTTTGCAAAAAAGAACCCCTTGCCTTCCTATGCCGCGATCCGCCGCTCCACCTCTTCCGGCGTCATCCGCACCAGCTTCTCGTAGTCGCCGAGCAGCGTCTGGGTGATCGCGCCGGGCGTATATAGCTGGCCGGCGATCTCGCGCACCGGCGTCACTTCCGCGCCGGTGCCCACCAGCATCACCTCGCTGGCGCGCGACAGCTCCTCGGGCAGGATCGCGCGCTCCACCACCTTGATCTGGTTGCGCCGCGCCAGCGCCATCACCACCCGCCGGGTGATGCCATCGAGGAAGCAATCCGGCGTCGGGGTGTGCAACTCGCCGTTGAACACGAAGAACGCGTTCGCCCCGGTCGCCTCGGCCACCCGCCCCCGCCAGTCCAGCATCAGCGCGTCCTGGAACCCCTTCGCCTCGGCGGCATGCTTGGCCATCGTGCCGATCATATACAGCCCGGACGCCTTGGAGGCGGTCGGCGCGGTCTCCGGATGCGGCCGCTTCCACGCCGCCATGTCGAGCCGAATCCCCGCCATCCGATCGGCAAACATCGCCGGCCACGCCCAAGTGGCGATCGCGATATGGATTTTCGACTGCTGCGCCGCCACCGCCATCATCTCCGACCCACGCCAGACGATCGGCCGCACATAGGCGTCGGTCAGCCCGTTGGCGGCGACCACCTGGCGGCTGGCGGCCTCGATCTCCTCCACCGTATACGGGATTTCCATCCCCAGAATCCGCGCCGAATGGAACAGCCGCTCGGTATGCATGCGCAGCCTGAAGATATTCCCGGCATATGCCCTCTCGCCCTCGAACACGCCGCTGGCATAGTGCAGCCCGTGCGATAGAACATGCAGCTTCGCGTCCCGCCACGGCACCAGGGCGCCGTTCTGCCAGATCTGACCATCCCGGTCGTCGAAAGGAACAAGCGCCATGGCAGGATTCCTCGCAAGATTGTTGCTCTATGAGGCGGAAAGCTATAATCGAATGTCGTCTACGTCAATATTCCTGTCGTAATTCCGAGGTATGCCAGATATGCCGGACCCGAAGGGCGGCCCTCCGCCAGCCGCCCCACCAGCTACCGCCGCCGGCGCCAACCTGCTGTTCCTGCGCGAGGAGGAAATCCGCGCCGCGCAGGACCTGCTGTTCTTCGCCTATCGCGACTTCACCAACGCCGCCGACGTCATCCTCGAGGAGCTCGGCCTCGGCCGCGCGCATCACCGCGCACTGCACTACATCGGCCGCAATCCCGGCATCCCGGTCAGCGAGTTGCTGGCGATCCTGCGCATCACCAAGCAGAGCCTGGCCCGCGTGCTCAACGAACTGGTCGAGCGCGGCCATGTCGCCCAGGCCCAGGGCCACGCCGACCGCCGCCAGCGCCTGCTGACCCTCACCGAGGCCGGCCGCGCGCTGGAACGCCGCCTCTACGAGCAGCAGCGCGAGCGCCTGGCCGCCGCCTACCGCGAGGCCGGCGGCGCCGCCGTCGAAGGCTTCCGCCGGGTGATGCGCGGTATCATGGATGACGACGCGCGCGCCTATATGGAGCGCAGCCACCCCTGGGCGCGCGACCCGCGCACCCGGTAACAGGAGACGGCAATGGCCGAGGACGCGCTGATCCTGGTGGTGGAGGACGACGACCGCCTGCGCGAGCGGCTGGCCCGCTACCTCGGCGACACCGGCTTCCGCGTCACCGCCGCCGCCAACGCCGCCGACGCCCGCGACCGGCTGCGCTTCGTGCAACCCGACCTGATGGTGCTCGACGTGATGATGCCCGGCGAATCCGGCCTGCAACTCACCCAGTCGCTCCGCCACGACAACAACGACATCCCCGTCCTCCTCCTCACCGCCCGCGGCGCCCCGGAAGACCGCATCGCCGGCTTCGAGGCCGGCGCCGACGACTACCTGCCCAAGCCATTCGAGCCAAAGGAACTGGTGCTGCGCATCCGCGCCATGCTGCGCCGCGCCGCGCCGCCGCTGCCGCTGCCCGACCCGCCCACCGGCCCACTCCCACTCGGCCCGCTGGTGTTCGACCGCGCCCGCGGCGAACTGCGCGGCCCCACCGGCCCGGTCCGCCTCACCGGCGGCGAGGCAGCCCTGCTCGGCGCCCTGGCAGCCCGCGCCAACGAAGTGCTGTCGCGCGAAGACATCGCCGCCGCACTGGACATGGACGAAGCCGGCGAACGCGCCATCGACGTGCAAATGACCCGCCTGCGCCGCAAGATCGAAGCCGACCCGCGCGAGCCACGGTTCCTGCACACGGTACGCGGACGCGGCTACGTGCTGAAGCCGGGAACATAGAAATGAAAGGATGTTCTTTTTTGAGAAAAAGAACCAAAAAACTTTCATCTGCCTTGCAACATTGGCGCGCGGGAGACCCCGGAGTCTCCAAAACGGATGAAAAGTTTTTTTGCTTCTTTTTGTTCACAAAAAGAAGTCCTTCCCTGGCCTGGCGCTAACCCATGCGCCTCCCCTGGCCACACCAGAGCCGGGTCGCCAAGCGGTTCATGCCCCGCAGCCTGCTGGCGCGCTCGTTGCTGATCGTGCTGGTGCCGCTGGTGCTGGTCGAGGCGGTGGCGTTGCGCATCTTCTACGGCACCCATTTCGACGTGGTATCCCGCCGCTTCTCCGGCGCCATCGCCGGCGAGATCGCCGCCACCATCGACACGCTGGGCCGCTACCCGGCGGCGGACGACCGCGCCGCCACGCTGGCCCGCGCCTGGGAGGATTTCGACATACACATGCGTGTCGCCCCCGGCGTGCTGCGCCCGTCCGACAATCGGCCGCCGCTGTTCGCGCCGATCGGCGTCAACCTGGCCTCGGCGCTGGAGGAACGGGTCGGCCTGCCGTTCGCGGTGGATTGGAGCACCGACCCCAACTCGGTGGTGATCCGGCTGCAACTGGGCGATTCGGTGCTGGTCGCCGACGCCCCGCGCAAGCGCCTCTACACCGGCACCATCTACCTGTTCGTGCTGTGGCTGGTCGGCTCGGCGCTGTTGCTGTTCGCCATCGCGGCGATCTTCATGCGCAACCAGGTGCGCGGCATCCGCCGGCTCGCCGCCGCCGCCGAGGCATTCGGCACTGGCCGCGATGTCGGCCCGATCAAACCGGAGGGCGCCACCGAGGTGCGTCAGGCCGGCGCCGCGTTCAACCTGATGCGCGCCCGCGTGCGCCGCTTCCTGGCCCAGCGCACCGAGATGCTGGCCGGCGTCTCGCACGATTTGCGCACGCCGCTCACCCGGCTGCGCCTCGCGGTGGCGATGCTGCCGGCCGACGAAAAAACCCAGGCCGACATCGCCGACATGACCGAGGACCTGGAGGAAATGGACCGCATGATCGGCGGCTATCTGGCCTTCGTGCGCGGCGTCGGCGAGGAGCCGGCCCAGCCGGTCGACCTGCCCGGCCTGCTCGAGGAGGTCGCCGCCCGCGCCCGCCGCGCCGGCGCCGATGTGACACTCGACGTCCCGGAAGAACTGCCAGTGATGCTGCGCCCGGACGCCTTCCGCCGCGCGGTGACCAACCTGGTCGATAACGCCCGCCGCCACGCCCGCCATGTCCGCGTCACCGCCGCCACCACCGGCCCGCACGGCGTGCAGATCACCGTGGAGGATGACGGCCCCGGCATCGCCGCCGCACGCCGCGAGGAGGTGTTCCGCGCCTTCGAGAGCGGCCCGGAAGGCGGCACCGGCCTCGGCCTGACCATCGCGCTCGACATCGTGCGCGGCCACGGCGGCAATATCGCGCTGGAGGATAGCGCAATGGGCGGCCTGCGGGCACGGATCACCCTGCCGGTGTGAGCGCCAGCGAATCAGCGCTTTTTTGAAAAAAAGCGCGCAAAAAACGTTATCCGCCTTGCACCTGCGGAGTTGCGGAGACAGCGTACACTCCAACGGATAGAAAGTTTTTTTGCTTCTTTTTGTTCACAAAAAGAAGACCTTCCTTGATGCGGCGCGCGCCGCCAGCCGGAGTTGACCGCATGACCGAAATCGACGGGATCGCCATTCCCACCCAGGCCGCCATCGCCGCGACGCGCGCTGCCCTGGCGCCGCACATCGCCACCACGCCGGTGATGCAGCGTGACGACCTGCCAGGGCTTGCTGGAACCACCGGCCTGGACGGCATCATCGCCGAGTTCAAGTTCGAGTTGCTGCAGCATTCCGGCACCTTCAAGGCGCGCGGCGCGTTCGCCAACCTGCTGGCGCTGCCGGCCGAGGCGCGGGCGCGCGGCGTTACCGCGATTTCGGCCGGCAACCACGCGGTGGCGGTGGCCTACGCGGCGATGCGGCTGGGGGTTTCCGCCAAGGTGGTGATGATCCGCACCGCCAGCCCGGCGCGGGTGGCGCTGGTGCATCGCTACGGCGCCGAATTGTTGCTGGCCGATGACGGCGCCACCGGTTTTGCCATGGTGCGCCAGATCGAGGCCGACGAGGGCCGCGGCTTCGTGCACCCGTTCAACGGGCTGAACACCATTCTCGGCACCGCGACGCTGGGCGCCGAATGGGCCGAACAGAGCGCCGGCCTGGACGCCGTGGTGCTGCCGATCGGCGGCGGCGGGCTGGCCGCCGGTGCCGCCACCGCGCTGAAGCTGGCGCTGCCCGGCCTCGCCATCTACGGCGTCGAGCCGGAGGGGGCGGACGGCATGGCGCAGAGCTTCCGCGCCAACGGGCCGCTGAAACTCGGCCACCTCTCCGGCATCGCCGACAGCCTTATGGCGCCGCATACCGAGGCCTACAGCTACGGCCTGTGCCGAAGGGCGCTGGACGGGCTGGTCGTCGTCTCGGACGCCCAGTTGCGCAGCGCGATGGCGCTGCTGTTCGCCGAGCTGAAGCTGGCGGTGGAGCCGGCCTGCGCGGCGGCCACCGCGGCGGCGCTGGGGCCGCTGCGCCAGCGCCTGGCGGGCAAGCGGGTCGGGCTGCTGCTGTGCGGCAGCAACACCGATGCGGCGACCTTCACCGGCCATCTGGCGGCGGCCTGATGCCAAAACCGGCCGGCGCGACCCGGCCAGCCGCATCACGTTCTCGTCATCACCGCTGTCCCAAACCGCGCCGTAGCCCGCCGCCGGCCGCGGCATTCCGCCGATCATCAGGCGGGGCCCGCATCAATTCACGCTGGACGCTGCGGTCATTGTTTAATATCAACGGATCGCGCTGAATTAACGCTTCGCTGGCGGACAGCGCCGTCAACAGGCTGTAACCTGTCGGCACCGGTAACCGGATCGTCACCGGTTCGGACCTATGGCTGAAACTGCCGCAACGGATCGAGGGAGCGACTTACCGTAATGCTGTCCGGCCTGATCGCCCCCAGCCTGGCCCGCCAGCGGATTCATTACGGCTGGGTGATGGTCGCCATCACGTTCCTCACCATGCTGGCCACCGCCGCCTCGATGGGCATGCCCGGCGTGCTGCTGGTGCCGCTGCAGCAGGGTTTCGGCTGGGACAACGGCGCGGTCTCCGGCGCGATGGCGCTGCGGCTGCTGTTCTACGGCGCGATCGGGCCGTTCGCGGCGGCGCTGATGGCGCGCTACGGCCTGAAGGCGACCATCTGCACCGCGCTGCTGATGATCATTGGCGGCCTGCTGCTGACCACCACGATGACCACGCTGTGGCAACTCTATCTCTACTGGGGCGTGCTGGTCGGCATGGGCACCGGCATGACGGCGATCGTGCTCGGCGCCACGGTGGCCAATCGCTGGTTCACCGCCAAGCGCGGGCTGGTGCTGGGGCTGCTGACCTCGGCGGCGGCCACCGGGCAACTGGCCTTCGTGCCGGTGGCCGCCTGGCTCGCCGAGACCTACGGCTGGCGCAGTTCGGTGCTGGCGCCGATCGCAGCACTGTGCGTGGCCTTCGTGGTGATGATGCTGTTCGGCCGCGATCACCCCGGCGATGTCGACCTGGCGCCATACGGCGAAACCGGCCCGGCGCGGGCGCCGGCGCCACAGCCGCCCGGCGGCGCGGTACACACCGCCTTCACCACTCTGGGCGATGCGGCGCAGCACCGCATGTTCTGGGTGCTGTTCATCACCTTCGCGATCTGCGGCTTCACCACCAACGGACTGGTGCAAACCCATTTCATTCCGCTCTGCCAGGATTACGGCATGACCGCGGTGGCCGGCGCCGGGGTGATGGCGCTGATGGGCATGTTCGACTTCGTCGGCGCCATCGGCTCGGGCTACCTGTCCGACCGCTTCGCGCCGCACAAGCTGCTGTTCTGGTATTTCGTCCTGCGCGGGTTGTCGCTGCTGGTGCTGCCCTATTCCAGCTTCTCGCTGGTCGGGCTGTCGGCGTTCGCGGTGTTCTACGGCATGGACTGGATCGCCACCGTGCCGCCGACCGTGAAGCTGGCGGCCAGCGGCTTCGGGCGGGAGCAGGCGCCGCTGGTGTTCGGCTGGATCTTCACCGGCCACCAGGTGGGCGCCGCCCTTGCCGCCTACGGCGCCGGGGTGACGCACGACGCGATGGGCACCTATCTGCCGGCGTTCATGACCGGCGGCGTGCTGTGCCTCGTCGCCGCCGCCATCGCGCTGCGCGCCCGGCCGACCCGGGTTGCGTCCGCCGCACCGGCCGCGGCCGAATAGGAAGCGCCTTCTTTTTGTGAACAAAAAGAAGCAAAAAAACTTTTCATCTGTTTTGGCGACTCAGGAGTCCCCACGGCTCCGCTGTTGCAAGGCGGATGAAAAAGTTCTTTTTTAAAAGAACGCTTCCTTCTCCTACTCTACCAGCCGTTCGGCCGCGGCGGCTTCACCTCGGCGGGGATCGGGCAGGTATAGGCCTGGCCGCCGGTGCGCTCGGCCAGTTCGGCCTTGGCGGCGGCGATCAGCGCCGGATTCTGCAGCACTTCCAGTGCCGTGGCGGCCATCGCCTTGGCGGTGTAGACCATGCCCTTCTTGGCCAGGGCGGTCTTGCCGTGGGCGGTGTACTGCCAGGAATGATGCGGCGCGCCGATGGTCTGGGTCGGCCCGTCGGCCTGCACCAGGGGGACGATCCACGACACGTCGCCGACATCGGTGCTGCCCATCATCGGCTCGCCCTTCTGCCCCAGCGGCACGATCCGCTCGGGCAGCACCTCGTCGCTGCGCGGCGGGAAGCCGACATGGCGGTAATGCGCCGCCACGTCCTCCGGCTGCAGCGTGGCGCGGATCTGCTCGGCGAATTTGCGGTCTGCGGCGTCCCAATCCGGAGTGCCGAGGCGCTCCAGGCTGGCCTGCAGCGCCTGTTCCAGCGGCGCGTTGCCGATCAGGTTGGACATGCCGGCGATGTTGCGCGCCGCCACCTTGCATTCCGTCATCAGCGCGGCGCCATCAGCGATCTTGCGCACCCGCGCCTCGAGCACCAGCACCTCGGGCAGGGTTTCGGCGCGGATCATGTAGCGCACCCGGGCGTGGCCCTGCACCACGTTCGGCGCCACGCCGCCGGCATCCAGCGTGGCGTAATGGATGCGGGCGCTGGAGGGCATGTGCTCGCGCATGTAGTTGACGCCGACATTCATCAGCTCCACCGCATCCAGCGCGGACCGGCCGAGATGCGGTGCCGCGGCGGCGTGGCTGGACCGGCCGGTGAACGAGAAATCCACCATCACATTGGCCAGCGAGCGCGCCGGGTTGACGCCGGGGAACGGCATCGGGTGCCAGGTGATAGCAATATCAACACCTTCGAACGCGCCATCGCGCACCATGAAGGTCTTGCCGGAGCCACCCTCCTCGGCCGGGCAGCCATAATAGCGGACCCGTCCCGGCAGGCCGTGCTGCGCCAGGTAGTCCTTCACCGCGGTGGCCGCCAGCATGGCGCCGGAGCCGAGCAGGTTATGGCCGCAGCCATGCCCGGCGCCGTCGCCCGGCAATGGGATGTGGCTGGCCTCGCCGGATTGCTGCACCAGGCCGGGCAGCGCGTCGTATTCGCCGAGGATGGCGATCACCGGGCCGCCCTCGCCGGCCTCGCCCATCATCGCGGTTTCGATGCCGGCGACGTTCTCGATGACCCGGAATCCCTGCTCGCGGAGCATCGCAGCGTGCGCGGCAGCGGAGCGAATCTCGTTGAAATTGGTCTCCGGGGTGTCAAAAACCGCGTCGGACAGGCGCTCGAACGCGGCGCGATGACCGTCGACGATGGTCCAGATCTCTTCTTCGTTACGCATTTTCGGTTCCTTGGCAGGAAGGCAGGGGGTGGGTAGGTATGAGCTATACCTATCTCGCATCCGGTCTGAATCCGAGGATGCGCTCGAACCGCGCCGCGAAGGCCGGCCAGGCTTCCGGGTTCAGCAGGCGCGGCGGCGCGTGGCCGTCCAGCACCCCGAGCAACTGCTCGGCGGCGATGGTCGCCATGTTGATCCGCGCCTCATGGGTGACGCCGGCGGTGTGCGGGCTGACAATCACGTTGTCGAACCCCATCAGCGGGTGGTCGGAAGGCGGCGGCTCGCGGAACCAGACGTCCAGGCCGGCGCCGGCGATGCGGCGGTTGCGCAAGGCGTCGGCCAGGGCGGCTTCGTCGTGGATGCCGCCGCGGGCGGTGGTGATGAAATAGGCGTTCGGGCGCATGCCGGCGAATTGCACCGCCCCCATCAGGTTCAGGGTTTCCTTGTTGCGCGGGCAGTTCAGCGAGACGAAATCGGCTTCTGCCAGCAGCGCCGCGAGTTCCATCTTCTCGGCGCCGCGAGCGGTTACCTGCTCCTTGGTGAGATACGGGTCGTAGGCCAGCACCCGCATGCGGAACAGCAGCCGGCAGAGTTCGGCGACGCGGGTGCCGACATTGCCGAGGCCGATGATACCGATGGTGCGGCCGATCGCGTCGTGGCCCATATAGGCGTTGCGGTCGAGGGTTTCGGCGCCGGGGCGGCGCATCACCCGGTCGACCTCGCCGATGCGTTTGGTGAGGCACAGCAGCATGCCCAGCACATGCTCGGCCACCGCCTCGGCATTGCCGCCGGTCTGGTTGACCGCCAGCACGCCAGCCCTGGTGCAGGCGTCGACATCGATGGTGTCGTAGCCGGCGCCGTTCGACGAGGCCAGCAGCAGGTTGGGGGTGCGGGCCAGCAGCGCGTCGGTGACGTGGTACTGGGGTGCGAGTTCGTCGCGCGAGGCGCCGACCTGGTAGGCGTGGGCTGCGGCCAGCACCGGCTCGGCCAGGGCGGCCGGGCTGTCGTTCTCCAGCTTTTCCAGGGTGACGTCGGGGCGGGCGGCCAGCAGGGCGGCAAAATGCGGGTCGGACAGGTATTTGACGTAGAAGACCCGCTTGGTGTTGACGGCCATCGTTGTTTTCTCTCGGACGGTTCAGGCCGGGACGCTACAACGAAGGCGGCGGGCGGGAAACCCGAGGGAGTCCCGCCCGGTGGGGTCAATCGGTCTCGGGGGCGCGGGCCGGCTCGCCGGGGCGGGACTCGGGGGGGCGCGGCTCGTTCGGGCGGGCGTCCGCGGCGGCGTCGGTCAGCATCTCGATCTGGCCGGTGATCTGGCCGCCATCCTCCACCTGCAGGCGGCGGCAGCGCGCGGTGCCGAGCACTCGGCCGGTGGCGCGCACGATCAGGCTGGCGCGGGTGGTCAGCGTGCCGTCGATGGTGCCGGCGACCTCGGCATCCTCCACCTCGACCTCGCCGCGGAACATGCCGCCCTGGGCGATATGCAACTCGGTGGCGCGGATCATCGTCGCCTCGACGATGCCCAGCACCTCCAGCCGCTCGGCGTCCTGGATGGTGCCTTGCACGCTGATGCCGCGGCCGACCACCAGGGTGCGACGCTCGGTGTGGGCGCGCGGCTGCAGTGCGGCGGGGCGCTGGCCGCCGATGCCGCCTGGCGCGAGGCCGGGTTGCGGGGTGGGCGGGGTGGCGGCGGGGAACGGCGGGCGGCTCATCGAGGAGGCCTCCTTGGAAAGGGCGGGGGCGGCGTAGGGGGCGGGGCGGGGCGGCACGCCGAGCCCGGTGTCACGCGGCGGGGGGGAGGCAGGCGTCGGGCTGGCGGCCGGAGCGGGATGCGCGGCCGAGCCAGGGTCCTGGCGAACCCCGGGAGCGGGGGGTTGCTCGGGTTTGCGACGTTTGAACACGGGCGATCCGATTCACTGTGAGGAGGCGGGTCACTGTTAGGAGGCGGGTCACTGTTGGCAGGAATAGGTCGAGATCGAAGGCGTGGCCTATCACACGCCGCGCGGGGTGAACAAGCCGGGTGCCGATGTATGCGGGTCGCTGTCGGCGTGCAGCACATGCACCAGGGCGGCGACGCCGAGCACCGGAGCGAACAGGTTGACCACCGGCACCAGGGCGGCGGCGACCATCAGCCCGCCCTGCACCAGCACCGGCAGGCGGCGGCGGCGATAGGCCGCCAGTGCGGCGCTGCGCGGCATGCGCCGCATCGCCACCGCCACGAACAGCCCGCGCCCCATCGCCCAGGCGGCCACCAGCCAGCCGAGCAGCAGCCCCGGCCCCGGCAGCAGCAGCGCCAGCAGCAAGGCCAGCAGCTGCATCAGCAGCACCTTCAGGCCGAGCGCGACGCCGTCCCAGGCCTGCGCCGTCATCGCCGCCGGGCTGGCCGGGGGCAGGGCGGGAAAGAACCGGCGCTCGACGGCGGCGGCGATGCGGTCGCTGAACAGCAGCGCGATGCCGGTGGCCAGCGGCACGAACAGCAGCAGGGTCAGCAGCGCCGCGCCGACCACGCCGAACAGCGAGGCGATCCAGGCCAACCAGCCATGCCCGGCGGCGATATGGTAGGCCTCCCAGCCCATGCCGACTCCGAGCAGAGCCAGCGCCAGCGCCGACCACAGCACGCTTTGCAGCACGGTGGAGAGGAAGGCGCGGTCGTCCAGCTGGGCGAGCGCGCGCAGGAACGGGGTCAGCATCGTCGGTCCCTCATGAATCTCGCGGTTGTTTGCGATCCGGGCGCGCGGATGATAGGCGGGCGGCTTCCGGCGGCGGGTCCGCTGCACATCCTCGCGGAGTTCTGCCATGAATTCGTCGGCCGCAAACCCCCGTTTCGATATCCTAGGCATCGGCAACGCCATCGTCGACGTGGTGGCGCCGGTCGACGAGGCGTTCCTGTCGCGCCACGACATGCACAAGGGGGCGATGGCGCTGATCGACGCGGCGGCCGCCGAGCGGCTGTACCAGGCGATGCCGGCCGGGCAGGAGAGCAGCGGCGGCTCGGCCGGCAATACCTGCGCGGTGGCGGCGCAGCTTGGCGCCCGGGTGGCCTATCTGGGCAAGGTGGCCAACGACCAGCTGGGCGGGGTGTTCCGCCACGACATCGCCACCGTCGGGGTGCATTTTCCGACCGCACCGCTGGTTGGCGGGGCGCCGACCGCGCGCTGCCTGATCCTGGTGACGCCGGACGGCCAGCGGACCATGAACACCTTTCTCGGCGCCTGCGTGACGCTCGGCGAGGCGGATGTGGATGTAGCGCTGGTTGCCGCCTCGGCGGTGACCTATCTGGAGGGCTATCTGTTCGATCCGCCGGCCGCCCAGGCGGCGTTCCGTCGCGCCGCCGCCGCTGCACATGCCGCCGGCCGGCAGGTGGCGCTGTCGCTGTCGGACGCGTTCTGTGTCGATCGCCATCGCGCGGCGTTCCGCGAGCTGGTGGCCGGGCATGTGGATATATTGTTCGCCAACGAGACCGAGATCACCAGCCTGTACGAGTGCAATGACTGGCGCGAGGCGGCCGAACTGGCGCGGCGCGACGTGGCGCTGGCGGCGCTGACCCGCAGCGAGGCCGGCAGCCTGGTGCTGCGCGGGGCAGAGACGGTGGAGGTGGCGGCGGTGCCGACCAGGGTGGTGGACACCACCGGCGCCGGCGATGCCTATGCCGCCGGCTTCCTGGCCGCCCTCACCGCCGGGCGGCCATTGGCGCAATGCGGCCATTTGGGCAGCATCGCGGCGGCCGAGGTGATCAGCCATTACGGCGCCCGGCCGCAGCGCGACCTGGGCGGCGAGATGGCGCTGCTGGGCGCGCAGGGCTGAGTCCCGGCTGGGCGGAGAAATCGCGCGCATTGCTGCTACCGGGCAAATCGCGCTCGCAAATTCTGGCGTGATCGATTAAGTGTGCAACGCAACATGAGCCCCCGCGTCGGATAATCCGGCGCGGGCCGGTCCTGCTTATCCTATAAGTCGGCGATCAATATAAGTCGGCGATCTATGGGTCTGTCGGGCTGCCCCGCAGTTTTAGCCGTCAGGTCTCCCAATGGACATCCGCAATATCGCGATCATCGCCCACGTCGACCATGGCAAGACCACGCTGGTCGACCAGTTGCTGAAGCAGTCGGGCGCGTTCCGCGAGCACCAGCAGGTGGCCGAGCGGGCGATGGACCGCAACGACCTGGAGCGCGAGCGCGGCATCACCATCCTGGCCAAGTGCACCAGCGTGATCTGGAAAGGCACCCGCATCAACATCGTCGACACCCCCGGCCATGCCGATTTCGGCGGCGAGGTGGAGCGCATCCTGAACATGGTCGACGGCGTGATCGTGCTGGTGGATGCCGCCGAGGGCGTGCTGCCGCAGACCAAGTTCGTCACCGGCAAGGCCCTGGCGCAGGGGCTGAAGCCGATTGTCGTGGTCAACAAGATCGACCGCCAGGATGCCCGCGCCGACGAGGTGCATATCGAGGTATTCGACCTGTTCGCGGCGCTGGGGGCGACCGACGAGCAGCTGGATTTCCCGATGCTGTACGCCTCCGGCCGGCAGGGCTGGGCGGTGAAGGCGCTGGATGACGAGCGCAAAGACCTGGCGCCGATGTTCGACCTGGTGCTGGCGCATGTGGCGCCGCCGGCTCTGGACAAGGAGGCGCCGTTCGCCATGGTGGCCTCGATTCTGGACTACGATAATTTCCTTGGCCGGGTGCTGACCGGGCGGATCGAGCAGGGCCGCGCTAAGCTGAACATGCCGCTGAAGGTGCTGCGGCCGGATGGCAGCCTGGTGGAGACCGGGCGGCTGACCAAGCTGATGGGCTTCCGCGGGCTGGAGCGGATCGCCATCGACGAGGCCGAGGCCGGCGACATCATCGCCATCGCCGGGCTCGCCGACACCACCGTGGCGGAGACCATCGCATCGCCGGAGGTGACCGCACCGCTGCACGCCACCCCGGTCGATCCGCCGACCCTGGCGATGACCTTTCGCATCAATGACGGGCCGCTGGGCGGGCGCGAGGGCAAGAAGGTGACCTCGCGGCAGATTCGCGACCGGCTGCTGCGCGAGGCGGACGGCAATGTGGCGATCAAGGTGACCGAGAGCCAGGAGACCGAGGCGTTCGAGGTGGCCGGGCGCGGCGAATTGCAGCTCGGCGTGCTGATCGAGACGATGCGCCGCGAGGGCTTCGAGCTGACCATCGGCCGGCCGCGGGTGCTGACCCGCGACAACCCGGAGACCGGCGAGCGCGAGGAGCCGATGGAGGAGGCGCTGGTCGACGTCGACGAGCCGTATATCGGCGTGGTTGTGGAGAAGATGAGCCGGCGCAAGGGGCAGCTGCAGGACATGCGGCCGTCCGGCGGCGGCAAGGTGCGGCTGACCTTCCATATTCCGTCGCGCGGGTTGATTGGTTATCACGGCGAGTTTTTGACCGACACCCGCGGCACCGGGATCATGAACCGGATGTTCCTCGGCTATGGGCCATGGATCGGGCAGCTGGACGGGCGGCGCAATGGCAGCCTGATCTCCAGCGCCGACGGCGAGGCGGTGCAATACGCGCTGTGGTACCTGCAGGAGCGCGGCGCGCTGTTCGTCGACCCCGGCGACAAGGTGTATCTGGGCATGATCCTCGGCGAGCATTCGCGCGGCTCGGACCTGGATGTGAACCCGATCAAGGAAAAGAAGCTGACCAACGTGCGCGCCGCCGGCAAGGACGACGCGATGCTGCTGATCCCGCCGCGGCGGATGAGCCTGGAACAGGCGATCGCCTACATCGAGGACGACGAACTGGTGGAGGTGACACCGTCGGCGATCCGGCTGCGCAAGCGGTATCTCGATCCGAACACGCGCAAGCGCAACGAGCGGCGGTCGGCGGATTCGGAGGCGGCGGCGTAAGAGAAGGGTTCTTTTAGAAAAGAACCAAAACTTTTTTATCCGCCTTGCAACTGCTGAGCCGTGGAGATGCCGGCGTCTCCACCATTCGGCTGTTGCAGGGCGGATGAAAAAGCTTCTTTTTGTTCACAAAAAGAAGACTTATCCTGCCGGCTGTTTTCGCAGGGCATGTAGCGCATGATCGAGACGATCGCCGGGCAGGGTTTCGCGGCCGGGACTGCGATTGCCACCGCGACCGGGCGCCGGCCGGTGGAGCAACTTGCGATCGGCGATGAGGTGCTGGATGCCGGGGGCACGCCGCGCGCGGTAAGCTGGGTCGGGCGCATGGCGATCGCGGCTGAACATCTGGCGCAGCGGCCCGAGTTGCGGCCGATCCGCGTCGGCGTCGGCGCACTGGGTGAGGGTCTGCCGCGACGCAATCTGGTGGTGGCGCCGCAGACCGAGCTGGGCGTGGTGCTTCCGAACGGCGATGCGGCGACGGTTCCGGCCTCGCTGCTGATGAACGAGCGCAATATTCTGCGGGTCTCGCCGGAGCGGAACACCGAGTTGTTCGAGGTGGAGCTCGATGGCGGTGGCGGGGTGGTCGCCGAGGACCTGCCGGCCGGCTTGCGGCTGCCGGGACACGGCAACTCGGCGCAGTGGATCGCCACGGTGCGCGCCCGCGCCTGGGTTTCCGCCCGCGCCGGCTGCCTGCCGGGGCCGCTGCTGGGGCGCATCGACGCCGCCGAGCATGGGCTATTCTACGGTTGGGCGCTGGACGAGGCGCGGCCGTGGATGCGGGTGGCGCTGGAGATCGTGGTGAATGGCCAGGTGGTGACCGCCATCCTGGCCGCGAATCGGCGCGACGACCTGGTGCGCGCCGGGATGAGCGACGGCTGTTGCGCGTTCCACTTCGAGCCGGTGCCGCCGCTGCCGTCCGACCGGGTGCTGCTGGTGCAGGTGCGGCGGGCCGATGACGGAGTCGATCTGCCGGGCTCGCCGATCCTGCTCGACAAGGGCGCCGCCGCCGGGCAGGTGCTGGCGGCATTGCAGCCGGCCAACCCGGCGCAGGGGGCCGAGGTGCGGGCGGCGTTGCGCGGCGGGATCGAGCGGCTGCAGGAGACGCCGCGCGGCTGAGTCCGATGATCTGGAGCAGGATGCCTTCCGACAGGCTAAGGCACCCCACTCCAGCTCTTTGTTTTGGCGCGTGATTCAGACCTTCGTGTGATTCCACCGACGGTCATCACGCTCTGGGGTCGGTGATTGCCTTGCGATAGAGGTGCCAGGTGGCGTGGCCGAGGACCGGCAGCACGATCGCCAGGCCGAGCAGCAGCGGCAGCGAGCCGAGCACCAGCAGAGCGGCGACGATCAGGCCCCAGGCTGCCATCACGCCGGGGTTGGCGCGCATCACCCTGAGCGAGGTGGCGACGGCGGCGTTGATGCCGATGTTGCGGTCCAGCAGCAGCGGGAACGACACCACGCTGATCGCCAGCACCAGCAGTGCGAACAGGAAGCCCACGCCGCAGCCGAGGGCGATCATCGTCCAACCGGCGTTGGTGGTGAGGACGTCCGACGCGAAGGCGGCGAGGGTGTCCGGCGGAGTCGGGCCGAGGGTGGCCATGAAGATGATTTCGGCGACCACCAGCCAGAGCAGGAACAGCACCACCAGGGCCAGGCCGAGCAGGGCGATGGCGCCGATCGAGGGGGAGCGCAGCACCCGGAAGGCGTCGCGCCAGCTGACTTCCTCGCCGCGTTCGCGCCGGCGGCTCATTTCGTTGAGACCGACCGCGGCGAGCGGGCCGAGCAGGGCGAAACCGGAGGCCAGCGGAAACAGCAGCGGCAGCAGTTCGTAGCCGGAGGCGACGCGGGCCAGCAGCAGGCCGACCAGCGGGTAGAGTACGCAGAGGAAGATCACGTCGGTACGGTAATCGAGGAAATCCCGCCAGCCTTGCGCCAGGGCGTCGCGCAAGTCGGCCAGCTGGATGCGGCGGACCAGCGGGATGAGGTCGTGGCGGCGGGCGTCGTGCCAGTATTCGTCGGCGGTGGCGGTGCCGATTTCGCGGGTGGCGTCGCGGATGTGAATCCAACCCCAGGTGGACGGGTTCTGTATGGCCATGTCAGTCCCTCCCCGAATTGTTGACGGGGGGACGACGACCCCTGGGACGACAATCGGGGCCACGGCCCGCCGTTGGACGCATGCCGCGGGATTGCGCGGATACTCCAGTGTTGGAGCTTGGGGTGCCCGGTGTCGTGCTTCAAGGGGGCGAGGCTTGCGGGCCTCGGACCAGGACGCCGGGGAGTGCCCCGGTGGCGGTGCCGCTGCGGTAGGTGATGCGGCCGGAGACGATGGTGGCGTCGTAGCCGGTGGCGGGTTGCAGCAGGCGGCGACCGCCGGCAGGCAGGTCGAAGGCCATGTCGGGGCGGCCGAGGCGGAGGTTGGCGAAGTCGATCACGTTGAGGTCGGCTTTCTTGCCTGGGGCGATCACGCCGCGGTCGTTGAGGCCGACGGCGCCGGCGGTGTCCGAGGTCTGGCGGCGGATCAGTTCCTCGAGCGGGAAGCGGCCGGTGGGGCGGTCGCGGCCCCAGTAGGTCAGCAGGTAGGTGGGGAAGCTGGCGTCCGAGATGAAGCCGACATGGGCGCCGCCGTCGCCGAGGCCGACGATGGTGTTGCGGTGGCTCAGCATTTCGCGGCACGGCTCGAGGTTGCAGTCGGCGTAGTTGACCAGGGGCGCGAAGATGAAGGCGTGGCCGTCCTCGCGCAACAGCATGTCATAGGCGAGGTCGGGCGCGGTGCGGCCGGCGCGGGCGGCCTGGGCGGCAATCGAGGCGTGCTCTGGCGGTTCGTAGTCGGGCGGGTCGCCGAATGGGAACATGCGGGCGTAGGAGAGGCGGGGCAGCAGCGGGAAGTTGCTGCCGGCGAACGGGTCTTCGGCCAGGATGCGGGCGCGCAGTGCTGGGCTGCGCATGGCGGCGACGCGCTCGGCGAGCGGCAGGTGGGCGATGCTCTGGTAGCCGGGGGTGCCGGAGAACGGGTTCTGGCTGCCTTGCAGGCCGAGCAGGATGCCGATCGGGCGGGGCGGGAACACCGGGCGGATCGCCAGGCCGTCGGCGGCGGCCTGGTCGGACAGGCCGAGCAGGGTGCGCCAGTCGTCGCGGCGGTCGTGGCGCTGGTTGAGCGAGAACACCATCGGGCGGCCGGAGGCTTCCACCACCCGGCGCATCATGGCGAATTCGGTTTCCGGGTCCGGGGTGTTCCAGTCCGACACCACTTCCAGCATGCCGCTGCCGGCCTCGCGCAGGCCCATGGCGATGCCGGTGAGTTCGGCCTCGGTGGCGCGCAGGGTGGGGGTGGGGTCGCCGGCCAGGGTGCGGTGGCTGATGGTGCGCGAGGTGGTGAAGCCGAAGGCGCCGGCACGCATCGCCTCGGTGGCGAGCGCGCGCATCTGGGCGATGTCGGCCTGGTTGGCGGCTTCCAGGCGCATGGCGCGGTCGCCCATGACGTAGACGCGCAACGCCGCGTGCGGCAACTGGGCGCAGATGTCGATGTCGCGCGGGCGGCGTTCCAGTGCGGTGAGGTAGTCCGGGAAGGTTTCCCACTGCCAGTCCAGGCCCTCGTGCAGCGCCGGGGCGGGGATGTCCTCGACGCCTTCCATCAGTTGGATCAGGCGGTCGTGATCGCCGGGGCGAACCGGGGCGAAGCCGACGCCGCAATTGCCCATCACCGCGGTCGTGACACCGTGCCAGGCGGAGGGGGCAAGGTGGGAGTCCCAGATTGCCTGGCCGTCGTAATGGGTGTGGATGTCGACGAAGCCGGGGGTGACGATGCGGCCGCCGGCGTCGATCTCCTCGGCACCGCTGCCGTCGACCCGGCCGACCTGGGCGATGCGGCCATCGGCGATCGCCACGTCGGCGGCGATACCGGGCGCGCCGGTGCCGTCGATCACCGTGCCGCCGCGAATGACCAGCGAGAATTCCTGCGCCATGACCGTGCTCCGCCCTGCTTTCAGGAAGTGTAGCGGGGTGATCGCCGGTTGGCGAAGGTCAGGAAGCGAAGGTCTTCTTTTTCTGAAGAAAAAGAAGCAAAAAGACTTCATCCGCGCTGCGCGGCTCCGCGCACCGGCACCATGGTGCGAGCGCGGGCGAAGCCCCGGATGAAGTTTTTTGGTTCTTTTTTACAAAAAAGAACCCTTCCCTTCGCCTCAGGCAGCCGCAGCCAGCGCCGGATAGCGATCCTGCAGCTTGCGGCGCCGATGTTGCAGCAGCCGCCACGCCAGTTTGGCCGAGACGTCGGACAGCCGGCCGCGCGGCTTCAGGCCGACGGTCTTGAACACCATGCCCATGCCGCGCTCGACATGGCGGAAGCGGTAGGCGTCGGTGGCGCGGCTCATATAGGCGGCGAGGCAGCGGCCGTGGTCGTAGGCGGTGGAGTCCGGCTCGTTGGCGCAGTGATAGGCGAAGGCCAGTTCGTCGTCCTCGCTCTCGGTGATGCGGCCGGCGGCGATGCGCAGGCGGCGCAGGAAGGAGATCTGCTCACGCGCCAGGTAGCGGCGCATGTGGTCGTAGAACAGCTTGAAATGGCGGAACTCGTCGGCGGCGACCAGGCGGCAGACGTGTTGCAGCACCGGCTCGTCGGTGGCCTCGGCGAGCGCGGTGTAGTAGCTGGAGGTGCCGGTTTCCACCATGCAGCGGGCGATCAGCTCGCCGGTGCGCGAGCCGCGGACCGAGGATTCGGCGTCCAGCTTGATCTGGTAGCCGGCACGGAAGCGGGCGAAAGCGTCGAGGAAGTTCCAGGTGGGGTCGGCCAGTTCGGCCCATTTGCCCAGCGCATCGCCGTGCTGCACCTCTTCCTCGCTCCAATACGCCGAGGCATCGCGGAAGGCCTGGTCGTCGGGGAACACGTTGTTGAGGTAGATGCCGTAGTCGCGGCCGTTGCGCTCGACCAGGGCTGCCGCCTTGACCAGCGGGATGATGGAGGGATCGAGCCGCGTCGCGTCGAACGTGTCCCAGGCGATATCCTCGATTTTCCAGTGTTTCATGGCATCAAGGGCATCATGCTGTGGGGAGGTGTCATCTCGGCGCGCCTTCGACGTGAATGAGGCCACGGCGCCGCGCGTGGTGCCGTGTTCCCCAGCACATTTCGCCCATTCGGCGCGAAATTCAAGGGCTTGGCGGCGGCCGGTTACACCAGCGTGTTGCAGAGTTCCGTGTGATTCCGGGCAACTCCCTGGTCGAGATCGGAGAGTTACAAAGAAGTAAGGAAACTCAGATGGAGGCGGCAAGGCAGAGAGAAGCAAGCGATCCTCTGGCTTGCTTCTCCCCGCCTTGCCGCCTCCATGTCAATTCTGTTTTGCGGCAGTGTCAATCGCTCAGGTTCGGCAACCAGCTCCGGCCGACGAACGCGAAATCAGGCGGCTTCGGCGGCGTCGATCATCGCGCGGGCGGACTGCATCTTGTCCATCGCGGCTTCCTGCGCCGGCACGTCCATGCTTTCGGCGGCGGCATATTCGGCCTCGGCGGCTTCCATGCGGCGTTCGCCTTCGGCACGCGACAGCTCGGCCACCGGAGTCACCTCGTTGGCCAGCACCGTGCAGCGCTGCGGGGTGATCTCGGCGAAACCGCCGGATACGAACAGCCGCTCGGTGACCTGGTCGTTGTCGTAGATCTGGATCGTGCCGCCCTGCAGCAGCACGATCATCGGCGCGTGCTGGCCGAGCACGCCCATCTCGCCTTCGGCCGCGGGGATCACCACCATCTCGACGGGGCGCGACAGCAGCAGTTTCTCCGGGCTGACGATTTCCAGATCGATCGGCATGGTGGGTTCCTTACGTCGACGCCTTCATGGATTCGGCCTTCTTCACCGCATCCTCGATGGTGCCGACCATGTAGAAGGCGGCTTCCGGCAGGTGGTCGTATTCGCCGGAGACGATTGCCTTGAAGCTGCGCACGGTGTCGGCAACCGGGACGAACACGCCGGGGAAGCCGGTGAACACCTCGGCGACGTGGAACGGCTGGCTGAGGAAGCGCTGGATCTTGCGCGCCCGGTAGACCACCAGCTTGTCCTCCTCGGACAGCTCGTCCATGCCGAGAATGGCGATGATGTCCTGCAGCGACTTGTAGGTCTGCAGCACGCGCTGCACTTCGCGGGCGACCAGGTAATGCTCCTCGCCGACGATCCGCGGCTCAAGCGCACGCGAGGTCGAGTCGAGCGGGTCGACCGCCGGGTAGATGCCAAGCTCGGCGATCTGCCGCGACAGCGTGGTGGTGGCGTCCAGATGGGCGAACGAGGTGGCGGGCGCCGGGTCGGTGAGGTCGTCGGCCGGCACATAGATCGCCTGCACCGAGGTGATCGAGCCCTTCTTGGTGCTGGTGATGCGCTCCTGCAGCGCACCCATGTCGGTGGCGAGCGTCGGCTGATAGCCCACCGCCGAGGGGATGCGGCCGAGCAGTGCGGAGACTTCGGCGCCGGCCTGAGTGAAGCGGAAGATGTTGTCGATGAAGAACAGCACGTCCTGGCCTTCCTCGTCGCGGAAATACTCCGCCACCGACAGGCCGGACAGTGCCACGCGGGCGCGGGCACCCGGCGGCTCGTTCATCTGGCCATAGACCAACGCCACCTTGGAGCCTTCGGTCGAGCCGTTCTCGCCGAGCTTGATGACGCCGGCTTCGATCATCTCGTGATACAGGTCGTTGCCCTCGCGGGTGCGCTCGCCGACGCCGGCGAACACCGAGACGCCGCCGTGGCCCTTGGCGATGTTGTTAATCAGCTCCTGGATCAGCACGGTCTTGCCGACGCCGGCGCCGCCGAACAGGCCGACCTTGCCGCCCTTCAGGTAGGGGGCCAGCAGATCGACCACCTTGATGCCGGTGACCAGGATCTCGGACGAGCTCGACTGGTCCTCGAACGAGGGCGCGGCGCGGTGGATCGGGTAGCGCTTCTCGTTGCCCACCGGGCCGCGCTCGTCGATCGGGTCGCCGATGACGTTGAGGATGCGGCCGAGGGTCTTGGGGCCGACCGGGACGCTGATCGGCGCGCCGGTGTCGACCACTTCCTGGCCGCGCACCATGCCGTCGGTGCTGTCCATGGCGATGCAGCGCACGGTGCGCTCGCCCAGTTCCTGCGCCACTTCCAGCACCAGGGTGCTGTCGCCCATCTTGGTGTGCAGCGCGTTCTGGATGAACGGCAGCTCACCGTCGAACTGCACGTCGATCACGGCGCCGAGCACCTGCGTCACGCGCCCGACATTGTTGCTGGCCATCTGGAAAGCTCCTGTCTCTTGTCTTACGCGATCAAACGGCTTCGGCGCCGGAGATGATCTCGATGAGTTCTCTGGTGATGTTCGCCTGGCGGGCGCGGTTGTAGTTCTGGGTCAGCCGCTTGATCATGTCGCCGGCGTTGCGGGTGGCATTGTCCATCGCGGTCATCTGCGCCGCGTTGAAGCCGGCGGCGTTCTCCAGCAGGGCGCGATAGACCTGGATCGCCAGGTTCTGCGGCAGCAGCCGGGCCAGCAGGGTCTCTTCGTCCGGCTCGAACTCGTAGCTGGCGCCGTCCTCGAGGCCGCTTTCGCCTTCCGGCAGCGGCGTCGGGATCAACTGCGTGGTGGTCGGGATCTGGGCGATCACCGACTGGAAGCGGTTGTAGATCAGCGTGCAGACGTCGAATTCGCCGGCCTCCAGCATCGCCGTCACCCGTGCCGCCACGTCCTGCGCGTCGGCGAAGTTGATCGACTTGCGGCCGACATAGTTCACGTCGGCGACAATCCGGCTGGCCAGTTCGTGCTTGAGGAAATCGCGGCCCTTGCGGCCGACCACCAGCATCTTGACGGTCTTGCCGTCGGCTTCCAGCTTGCGGGCCAGGGCGCGGGCCATGCGGCCGACGCTGGAACTGAAGGCGCCGGCCAAGCCGCGATCGGCGGTGACCACCACCAGCAGATGCACCTGATCCGACCCGGTGCCGACCAGCATCTTCGGCGCGGTCGGGCTTTGGGCGGCAGCGGCGCCGAGCGAGCTCAGCATCCGCTCCATCCGCTGGGCATACGGCCGCGCCGCCTCCGCCTGGCTTTGCGCACGGCGCAGCTTGCTCGCCGCAACCATCTTCATGGCCGAGGTGATCTTCTGCGTCGACTTGACGCTGTTGATGCGGAGACGGAGCGTCTTCAGACTTGGCATGTCAGACCTTGGGCATATACTGCGACCTGCTGCGGGATCAGGCGAAGGTCTTGGTGAAGCTGTCCATGAACGCAATCAGCTTCTTCTCGGTCTCCGGCTTGATCTCGCGGTCGTTGCGAATGGCGTCGAGAATGGCGGGGTCCTTGGACCGCATGGTCGACAGCACCTGGCTCTCGAAGCGGCCGATGGCGCCGATATCGATCTTGTCCAGATAGCCGCGCACGCCGGCGAAGATCGCCACCACCTGCTCCTCGATCGGCACCGGGGCGAATTGCGGCTGCTTCAGCAGTTCGGTCAGCCGCGCGCCGCGTGCCAGCAACTGCTGGGTGGAGGCGTCGAGGTCGGAGGCGAACTGGGCGAAGGCGGCCATCTCGCGATACTGCGCCAGTTCCAGCTTGATGCGGCCGGCGACCTGCTTCATCGCCTTGATCTGCGCGGCGGAGCCGACGCGGGAGACCGACAGGCCGACGTTCACCGCCGGGCGGATGCCGCGGAAGAACAGCTCGGTCTCAAGGAAGATCTGGCCATCGGTAATCGAGATGACGTTGGTCGGGATGTAGGCGGAGACGTCGCCGGCCTGGGTCTCGATCACCGGCAGCGCGGTCAGGCTGCCACTGCCCTCGACCTTGGACATTTTCGCGGCCCGCTCCAGCAGGCGCGAATGCAGGTAGAACACGTCGCCCGGATAGGCTTCGCGGCCCGGCGGGCGGCGCAGCAGCAGCG
>JBEPTZ010000016.1:0-52961 GCA_041691815.1 Rhodospirillales bacterium
CTCGATGGCGGACGTAGCTCAGTTGGTAGAGCGCCAGGTTGTGGTCTTGGATGTCACGGGTTCGAGACCCGTCGTTCGCCCCAGTACCTCTTTGCATCACGGATGGCCCGCATGACCCTCACCGTTGCCATTGGCGGCCTTGGGGCCATCGGGCTCGATCTGGCGCGGGCGCTGGACCGGGGGGTGGCGGGGCTGCGGCTGGTCGCCGTCTCGGCGCGCGACAAGGATCGGGCGCGGGCCAAGGTCGCCGGCTTCGGCGCGGTGCCGGCGGTGGTGGAACTCGGCGAACTGGCGCAGGCGGATATCGTGGTGGAGGCGGCGCCGGCTGCGGTCTTCGAGCAGATCGCGGCGCCGGCGATCGCGGCGGGGCGGATTTTCGTGCCGAGTTCGGTCGGCGCGCTGCTGCCGCGCATGCATCTGGTGGAGCAGGCCAGGGCAACCGGCGCGCGGATTGTGGTACCGACCGGGGCGCTGCTGGGGCTGGACGCGGTGCGGGCCTGCGCCGAGGGCGAGGTGGCCAGCGTCACCATCGAAAGCCGCAAGCCGCCGCGCGGGCTAGCCGGTGCGCCGTATCTGCAGGCGCACGGCATCGACGTGCTGGCGATCACCACGCCGACGCTGGTGTTCGAGGGCAATGCGTTCGACGCCGCAGCCGGTTTCCCGGCCAATGTGAATGTGGCGGCCGCGCTGGCGCTGGCCGGCATCGGGCCGCAGCGGACCACGGTGCAGATCTGGGCCGATCCCGGGGTGAGCCGGAACATGCACACCATCCGGGTGGAGGCGGCCGCCGCGCGGCTGACCATGACGGTGGAGAACGTGCCGAGCGAGGGCAACCCGCGCACCGGCAAGCTGACCCCGCTTTCGGTGTTGGCGTGCCTGCGCGGGCTGGTCTCGACGCTGAAGGTGGGAAGCTGAGCGATCAGGCCTTGGGTAATAGCTGCTCCGCCAGCGTCGCCCAGTAGCTGGCGCCGACCGGCAGCACGGCGTCGTTGAAGTCGTATTTCGGGTGGTGCGGCATCGGGTCGTCGGCGGTGCGGCCGGCGCCGAGCATGATGTAGCTGCCCTGCTTCTTCTGCAGCATGAAGGCGAAATCCTCGCCGCCCATGGTCGGGTCTTCCATGTGCCGCACCCGGGCCGCACCGGCGACACTGCGGGCGGCGGTGGCGGCAAGCTCGGTGGCCGCCGCCTCGTTGACCGTGGCGGGGTAGGCACGGTCGAACACCACTTCCGCCCTGGCGCCGAAGCTGGCGGCAATGCCGGTGGCCAGGCGGCGGACGCCGTCTTCCAACTGGTCGCCGACCCGCTCGTCAAAATAGCGGGCGGTGCCGAGCATATGCACCGTCTCGGGGATCACGTTGTAGGTCTGGCCGCCGCTGATATGGCCGATGGTGACGACGCCGGCATCCACCGCGCGCAGGCTGCGGGCGACGATGGTTTGCAACGCCGAGACGATCTGCGCGGCGATCACGATCGGATCATTGCCGCGATACGGATGAGCGCCGTGCGCGCCCTTGCCGGTGATGGTGATCTCGATATTGGCCACCGCCGCCATGGTCGGCCCGACCCGCCACAGGAAGCTGCCCTCGGGGGCGGCCGGCCAGTTATGCAGGCCGTAGACCTGGGCCATCGGGCAACGCTCGAACAGCCCGTCCTCGACCATGATGCGGCCGCCGGCCAGATTCTCCTCGGCGGGCTGGAAGATCAGGTAGACGGTGCCGTCGAAATTGCGGGTTTCGGCGAGGTATTTGGCCGCCCCCAGCAGCATCGTGGTGTGGCCGTCATGGCCGCAGGCGTGCATCACGCCGGCGGTCTCGCTGCTGTAGGCCACGCCGCTTTCCTCATGGATCGGCAGCGCGTCCATATCGGCGCGCAGGCCGATCGCCCGGCCGCCGGCGGCGGAATTCGGGCCGCTGCCATGGATCACGCCGACCACGCCGGTTTTCGCCATGCCGGTGATGATTTCGTCGACGCCGAATTCACGCAGCTTGTCCTGCACCACGCCGCTGGTGCGCACCTCCTGCAGCGACAATTCCGGGTGGCGGTGCAGGTCCTGCCGCCATTCGGTCATGTCGGCGTGGAACTCGGCGATGCGGTTGATGATCGGCATGGCAACTCCTGTTAGCGGAAGGTGCGGGCGAGGCCCTCGTCCAGCGGGATCGGCTGCACCCCCAGCGTGGCCGACATCGCGGCGATCGGGAAGGCCTTGTCCTCCAGCAGCCGGCGAATTTCGGCAGCCCGGATATGCGGCACGAACGGCAGCAGGGCGGTGAGCGGGCTTGCGGCGATCAGCGCCCAGGCCGGCAGCGGCACGATGCGCGGCGGCGGCAGCCCGGCGGCATGCGCCACCGCGCGGACCAGATCGGCGTAGGGCAGGGCGGTCGGGCCGGCGATCACCATCGCGCCGGGGCCCTGCCAGTCATGCAGCAATGCCGCCACCAGGCACCGGGTCACGTCGTCCTGGTGGATCGGCTGCACCAGGTTGCGGCCGCCGCCGGGCAGCGGCACCAGTTTCAGCCGGCGCAGCATGGCGGCCAGCCGACGCACATTGTCCTCGCCCTCGGCGCCATAGATCATCGTCGGGTGCAGCATCACCCCGGCCCGGCCGGAGGCCAGCAGCGCCGCCTCGCCGGCCAGCACACCGCTGCCATGCGCATCGCTCCAGCGGCTGAACATGCGGGTGCTGCCGAGCAGCACCAGCCGCGCCGCGCCGGGTGCGGCCGCCAGGATTTCGGCGGTATGGCGGGCATGGGCGCCGCTGGCGATCCGGCTGGCATCGGCAAGCGCGGCGCTCAGCGTGGCGTGGTCCCCGAGGGTGGCGAGGCGCATTTCGCCCGGAATTCCCAGCGCCCGCCACGCTGCGGCGCGCCGCACCACCGCCACCACACCGATGCCGCGTGCCACCAGCGCCCGGCACAGTGCCGCACCAGAGCGCCCGGTGGCGCCGATCACATGAACCCGTTCCGCTTGCGCCGCATCGCTGCTCATGCGCGTGGATATGGGCGGGATTTGGTCGCATCGCAATTTGTGGTATTACAATACCACAGCGGAAAAAGCTTGACGGAACAAGGCGCCAGGGCGATAAGCCGCCGCTTGTTGGCCCCCTCGGATGATCCGGGCCGCCACCACGGCGGCGGATGAAGGCCGGGCCGCCACCACGGCGGCGGATGAAGGATAGTGACCCAGATGAAGACGACCCTCTCGCTGAAACCCGCGGAGGTGCAGAAGGAGTGGACGCTGATCGACGCGGAGGGCCTGGTTCTCGGCCGCCTCGCGGTGGTCATCGCCAACCGCCTGCGCGGGAAGCACAAGCCGCAATTCACCCCGCATGTCGATTGCGGCGACAATATCGTCGTCATCAATGCCGGCAAGGTCAAGCTGACCGGCAAGAAGGCCGATAACGCGATCCTCTACTACCACACCGGCTATGCCGGCGGCATCAAGGGCCGCAGCATCCAGCAGCGGCTGGACGGCAAGAATCCGGAGTCGGTGCTGGAGAAGGCGGTCGAACGGATGATCACCCGCGGCCCGCTGCAGCGCGCGCAGATGAAGCACCTGCATGTGTATGTCGGCGCCGAGCACCCGCATGACGGCCAGCAGCCGAAGCCGCTCGATGTCGCCGCGATGAACAGCAAGAATAAAAGGGCCTGACCCGGATGTCCGAAACCCAGTCCCAGCCGACCGTCGCGCACAGCCTGGCCGACCTGAAGGATCTGGCGGTCGCCCAGATCGTGCAGAACGATGCCGCCAAGGTGGAGCCGAAGCGCGACGCACTCGGCCGCTCCTACGCCACCGGCCGCCGCAAGAACGCCATCGCCCGCGTCTGGATCAAGCCCGGCAAAGGCGAGATCACGGTGAACGGCAAGCGCGTCGGGCAGTATTTCGCCCGCCCGGTGCTGCGCATGCTGATCACCCAGCCGTTCCTGGTGGTGGACCGCTACAACCAGTTCGACGTGTTCTGCACGGTGAATGGCGGCGGGCTCTCCGGCCAGGCCGGCGCGTTGCGCCACGGTATCAGCCGGGCGCTGACCTATTACGAGCCGGGCCTGCGCCCGGTGCTGAAGGTCGCCGGCTTCCTGACCCGCGACAGCCGCGTGGTGGAGCGCAAGAAATACGGCCGCGCCAAGGCCCGCCGCAGCTTCCAGTTCTCCAAGCGCTGAGCCGGCCGCGCTACCCAGAAAAAACCGCCGCTCCGGGCTACCGGGGCGGCGGTTTCTTTCATTGCGACGGCCCCGGACCGCGCAGCCGCATCACCCAGCCGACCGGCCAGATGGCGAGCGGATGTGCCGGGTTGGCCCGCCATGCCGCGACCTGCTGCCGCCAGTCCGGGCCATGCGCCATCGGCGCCAGCGGCTGCGGATAATACGCCATCCCGACCAGCAGCAGCCATGCCATCAGCACCCGCGCCACCCGGCGTTCCAGCTGCTGCCCGGTGCAGGCGACGCCAAAGCCGGCCAGCCCGAACAGCACCGCCGGCACGAAATAATAGCGCAGGCCAAAGCCGACGATCAGCAACTCGTGCGTGCCGCCCGGTGTCAGCGCACCGGCATAGGAGATGGCCATCACCGCCATGCCGGTGACGAACAGCCAGCGCGTCGTCGCATCCGGGGTGCGACGGGCCGCCCAGGCGCCGACGCCGAACCACAGCAAAGGCGCCAGCATGGCGGCCAGATCCCACCGTCCGGATGCGAACACCGCCGCCACGCGCTGCATCAGGTGATTGGCTACCGTCGGCCCCAGCAGCGGCAGCAGGATCTGCTTGCCGGTGATGCCGGCAAGGACGGCCGGCAGATCGAACGGCACCACGGTGCGCATCGGCTCCGGATGGGTCAGCATCACCGCGGCCTGCAGCAGCAGCGCCGGCGCCATCAGGGCTGCCTGCCGGAAGCGGTCGGCCGAGCGGTCCAGCCAGGCGCGCAGCACGAACAGCGGCAGCAGCGTGCCGGCCACCGGCCCGCACAGCGGCGACAGCAGTAGCACGCCGCGATGCAGCCAGCGTGCCGGCCCGCGGCTGACCGGTGCCGCCAGCAGGATCGCCACCGCCAGCGTCACATGGAACTGGCTGGTGATGCTGTTGAGCCAGACCTCATCGGCCAGCGGCAGCACCGCGAGCCAAAGCAGCGCCGCACCCAGCACCCGCCAGTCGCGCAGCCAGGCGATGCCGCTGCTGGCCAGCAGTGCCGCCGGCAGCAGTTGCAGCGCGAATGCCACCAGCAGGGTGATTTGCGGCGCGTGCGCCAGCGGCACCAGATGCGCCGCCAGCGTGGCGGCCAGGCTGGCGGGAAGGTTGAGGTAGCCGGTATGCACCAGCAGCAGCGCATCGGACCAGGGTGCCGCCCAGGCGCGCGCCAGATAGGTTTCGCCCTCCTCGGCCCACAGCCGCCCGTGCGGCCAGATCCCCGGCAGGCGCGCGGCAACCAGCACGGCAAAGCCCAGCATCACGGCGAGCCGCGGACCGATCCGCGTCCCTGTGGTCATTTCGGCCATGCCTGATTCCGCCCTCGTCGCATTGCGCTGCTGCTATGTGCAGGGCTTCGCGCCGCGCAGCAATCCTGGCACGCATACGAGACGAGCGGGCGCGGCGTCGCTCGGCGCTTGCATTGGCCTGCCGTGGCAAGAGACGATAGAACCAGCCTAACCAGCGGACCCGCCGGGCGGGTCAGGAGTGCGCTCATGGACCAGCAGATTGCCGCCAACAGGGCCAAGGTTTTCATCGACGGCGAGGCCGGCACCACCGGGCTCGGCATCCGCGAGCGCCTGCGCCACGTCCCCGGCGTGGAACTGCGCAGCCTCGACGCCGCCCGCCGGAAGGACCCCGAGGCGCGCCGCGCCATCATGCAGGAGGTCGATCTGGTGGTGCTCTGCCTGCCCGATGCGGCGGCCAAGGAGTCGACCGCGCTGGCCGCCAGCCTGGGCGCGGCGGCGCCGAAGCTGCTGGACGCCAGCACCGCCCATCGGGTCGCCCCCGGCTGGGTCTACGGCTTCGCGGAACTGGCCCCGGGCCACGCCGAGCGGATCGCCGCCGCCAGCCGAGTGGCCAATCCCGGTTGCTACCCCACCGGCGCGGTGGCGCTGCTGCGGCCGCTGGTCGAGGCCGGGCTGCTGCCGCGCGACCACCCGATCGCGATCAACGCGGTCAGCGGCTATTCCGGCGGCGGCAAGGCGATGATCGAGGCGCACGCCGCCAGCGGCGGCCCGGCCTTCGAACTCTACGGCCTCGGGTTTGAACACAAGCACGTCCCGGAAACCCAGGAATATGCAGGATTGACCCGACGGCCGATCTTCATCCCCGCGGTCGGCCATTTCCGCCAGGGCATGCTGGTCAGCATCCCGCTGCACCTGGATACGCTGCCCGGCCGGCCCAGCGGCGCCGACCTGCACGCCGTCATCGCCGCCTGGTATCCCGGTTGCGTGCTGGTCCGCGTGCTGCCCACCAGCGGCGCCGACCGGCTGGAGCCGGAGGCGTTGAACGACACCGACCGCCTGGAACTGCGCGTCTACAGCAGCGAGGCCCACCGCCAGGCGCTGCTGGTCGCCAGGCTCGACAATCTCGGCAAGGGCGCCTCGGGGGCGGCGGTGCAGAACCTGTCGCTGATGCTCGGGCTCAGCCAGCCCGCCGATATCAGGGAGGCAGCCCATGCCTGACACCATTTCCGGCCCGCTCTACACGCTCGACGGCGTGGCACCGAAGATCGCCGCCGATGCGTTCATCGCGCCCACCGCGGCGGTCATCGGCGATGTAACCATCGGCGCGCAATGCGGCATCTGGTTCCATTGCGTGCTGCGCGGCGACAGCAATTTCATCCGCGTCGGCGCCCGCAGCAACATCCAGGACGGCACCATCATCCACGTCAATGCCGGCAGCTTCCCCACCATCATCGGCGAGGATGTCACCGTCGGGCACGCCTGCATCATCCACGCCTGCACGCTGCACGACCGCGCCTTTGTCGGCATGGGTGCGACCGTGCTGGACGGCGCGGTGATCGAGGAGGGCGGCATGCTGGCGGCCGGCGCGCTGCTGACGCCGAACAAGCGCATCGGCCGCAACGAGATGTGGCAGGGTTCACCGGCGCGGCTCACCCGGGTGATGGACGCGGCCGAACAGGCGAAGTTCGCGCTCACCGCGCCGCATTATGCGCAACTGGCGGCAAGATTCATCAAAGGTTTGCGATCGGCGGTGTAATGGGCATCGGGTGTGCGATGTTTACATCCGATAACGCTCAGGGGTAGCGACGCCCCGTTCAGGACGCCCGATGCCATGCGCAGATATACCCTTATGCTGCTTACCTGTATCGGCCTGGCAGCCTGTGCCGGTGCACCCGGCGGTGCTGCCACCGCGGCGCCGCTCACGATGACCAACAATCAGCCGGTCGTGGTGCCGAACCCGCCGCAGCCCTCGGTTGCCCCTGCCGACCTCGACATTGCCGATTTCATGTACGGACCGGCGCCACACAACCGCGTCGATCCGCGCATGCGCTGCCGGTTCGACTGCCCGAGCTATCCGGCCAACTTGCCGCCGCCGGTGCAATGATCTTGAGACCAACGATCCCGCGACGTTGACCGCGCGCTGCCGGTGCGGGAGCATGCCTGCCGGGTAGCAGGCAAGGGCACGGCAACATGCGCGAAGACTCCCAGGGGCTGGCACTGTCCACCGATTCGGATCAGGCGGCGGCCGCGTTTGCGCATGTGATCGCCGGCTATCTCGGCTACCGTGCCGACATGCCGGCCCGCATGGCGGCGCTGATGGCGGCCGACCCGGAATTCGGCCTGGCGCATTGCCTGCAGGGCTACATGGCGATGCTCGGCTTCAAGCAGTCCCTGGTTCCCGCCGCCCGCCGGGCCGCCGCCACCGCCGCGCGCCTCACCACCCACGCCACCCCGCGCGAGCGCCGGCACGCCGCCGCGCTGGCCGCCTGGGTCGATGGCGAACTCGAGCAGGCGATCGCCATCTGGGAAGCCATCCTGGCCGAACACCCGCACGATGTGCTGGCCATCCGGCTGTCGCATTTCGTCAATTTCTGGCTCGGCCGCGCCGCCGACATGGCCGCCTCGATCGAGCGCGTGTTGCCGCACTGGTCGGTCGCGATGTCCGGCTACGCCACGCTGCTGGCCTGCCGCTGCTTCGCGCTGGAGGAATGCGGCAACTACCTCGCCGCCGAACCGAACGGCAGGCGCGCCATCGAGCTCACCCCCGGCGATCTGTGGGCGGCGCACGCGGTGGCGCATGTGATGGAGATGCAGGGCCGCCGCAGCGAGGGCATCGCCTGGCTCACCGGGCTGGAGCAGCACTGGGAGGGTGGCAACAACCTGCTGCACCATCTGTGGTGGCACCGCGCGCTGTACCATCTGGAGCAGGGCGATTACCCCACCGTGCTGCAGCTCTACGACCGGAATTTCCGCAACCTCGCCTCGCCGCTCACCGCCGCCGCGCCGGACGTGTATATCGACGTGCAGAACGCCGCCTCGATGCTGTTCCGGCTGCAGCGGCTGGGCGTGGATATCGGCGACCGTTGGACCGAACTGGCCGACCTCGCCGAGACCCGGATCGGCGACAACCTCTCCGGCTTCACGCTGCCGCACTGGATCATGGCGCTGGCCGCCACCGGGCGGACCGAGGCGGCGGAGCGGATGCTGGAGGGCATGCGCCAGTTCGGCAACGGCCGCGGCACCCTGGCGCCGCTGGTGCGCGATTACGCGCTGCCGATCAGTCAGGCGATCTGCGCCCATCATGCCGGCCAGCATGCCGAGGCGGTGGCGCTGATGCGCCCGGCGCTCGGCGGCATGTGGCGGCTCGGCGGCAGCCACGCGCAGCAGGATGTGCTGGAACAATTTTTCCTGGAAGCCGCCGCCCGCGCCGGCCAGACCGCCGATATCCGCCTGGCGCTGGAGCGCACCGCCGGCCGCCGGGTTATCCCGCTGGCACGGATGGCGGGCTGGCACGCCGCGGCACAGCAGTTTCCCCTTTGATCGCACTCGTAATTTCTGCATTTTCAGGCTAGTCAAAGCATCAGCACGGCCGGCAGACTCCCGGCAGACCCCGTAACGAGGCCCGCATGACCCTCCGCTCGACCCTTTTTGCCGCCAGTTGCCTGATCGGCGCGGCGCTTGGCGTGGCCCCGGCCCACGCCCAGACCGGCCCCGCTGCGGGCAGCAGCGCCGAGCCCGCCGCGGTGCATCTCGACAGCGCCAGCATCTGGACGCTGCAGGGCGAGAACGCCTCGATCAGCAGCGCCAAGCTGACCGATCGCTACTACACCAACGGGTTGCGCCTCGGCTGGAGCTCCGGCGTCGGCGCGGTGCCCGATTTTCTGCAACGGGCGGGCAGGGCGCTGTGGTTCGACGGCGACCAGCGCATCGCGGTTGACCTCACGCAGCAGATCTACACCCCGGCCAACACCAAGGCCGCCGCCTCGCCGGCCGGCGACCGGCCCTATGCCGGCGTGCTGATGGCCAATTTCACCCTGATGCAGGATACCCCGGACCATCGCAGCTCGATGACCTTCGGCATTGGCATGGTCGGCCCGGCGGCGCTCGGCGAGGAGGTGCAGAACGGCTTTCACGACCTGATCAGCCAGGGCCATAACAACGGCTGGGGCTCGCAGATCCACAACGAACCACTGTTCCAGATCACCAGCGAGCGCACCTGGCGGCTGAAGACCGGCCAGGTTGGCGGGCTCGATACCGAAATCCTGCCCTCGCTCACCGGCTCGGTCGGCAATCTGCGCGTCTACGCGCAGACCGGCGTGGTGTTCCGCTTCGGCCAGGGGCTGGACGGTGATTTCGGCGCCCCGCGGCTGCGCCCGGGCCTCTCCGGCGGCACCGCCTATACCCAGACCAGGCCGTTCGCTTGGTATGTGTTCGCCGGCGCCGATGGGCGCGTGGTCGGGCGTGATATCACGTTGGATGGCAATGACTTCCAGAACAGCGCTCATGTAAAATCGCAACTCTTGGTCGGCGAATTGCAGTTCGGCTTCGCGGTGCTCTGGCACGGGGTGCGGGTCAGCTACACGCATGTGTTGCAGTCCGACGAGTTCCACCACCAGTCCGGCGGCCTGCACCAGTTCGGCTCGCTGGCGGCATCGGTGAAGTTCTGATGCGTATCGCCGTCATCGCGCCTGGCGGCATGGGTGCCGCCGTGGCCCGGCGGCTGCAGCAGAACGGCGCCGAGGTGGCGGTGACGCTGGACGGCCGTAGCCCGGCCAGTGCCGCACGCGCCGCCGGGCTGCCTGTGCAGCAGACCGAGGCGGCACTGGTCCGCTGGGCCGATGCGGTGCTGTCGATCCTGCCGCCCGGCGACGCCCTGGCGCTGGCTGAGCGCCTCGCCCCGGTGCTGGCCGAGCGGCCCGGACAGGTGCTGTACGCCGACTGCAACGCCGTCAGCCCGGCCAGCGTGCAGGCGATCGCCGCCGCCGTGCCGGCCGCCCGCGTCGTCGATATCGGCATCATTGGCGGCCCGCCCGGCGCCGACGGTCCCGGCCCCAAACTCTACGCCTCCGGCGCCAATGCCGCGGCGCTGCTCGGCCTGCGTGCCCACGGCATCGACTATCGGGTGATGGAGGGCGGCATTGGCGCCGCCTCGGCGCTGAAGATGGGCTATGCCGGCATCACCAAGGGCATCACCGCGCTCGGCAGCGCCATGGCGCTCGGCGCCACCCAGGCCGGGGTGGGGGAGGCGCTGCGCGCCGAACTGGCCGACAGCCAGCCGCAACTGCTCGCCCTGCTGCAACGCAGTGTGCCCGGGATGTTCTCCAAGGCCTATCGCTGGGTGGCGGAAATGCAGGAGATTTCGGCTTTTTTGGGCCCGATTCCGGCGGAAAAACTGCATCTCGGCGCCGCCGACCTGTATGCCGCGCTGGCCACCGACAACGAGGCCAAAACGCCGGACGGCCCGATCGCCCAACTCGCCAGGTTCTATCGCCGGGAGTAATCCGATGTCCGCCGAGGCCCGTCTCGCCGCCCACCTCGCCGCCACCGGCCTGGTGTTGCCGCCGCCACCCAAGCCGATCGGCACCTACGTTCCGTTCCGCATTGGCGGCGGGCTGCTGTTCCTGTCGGGCATCGGCCCGCGCCACCCCGACGGCTCCAGCACCTGCGGCACGGTAGGGCGCGAACTGACTGTGGAGCAGGGCTATCAGGCGGCGCAGCAATGCGGGCTGAATCTGCTGGTCAACATGCGCCTGGCGCTCGGTTCGCTGGACCGGGTGGATACCATCCTGAAGCTGCTCGGCATGGTCAACGCGGTGCCCGGCTTCACCGAGCAGCCCAAGGTGATCAACGGCTGCTCGGACCTGTTCGTCGCGGTGTTCGGCGATAACGGCCGTGCCGCGCGCTCCGCGGTGGGCATGGGCAGCTTGCCGAACAATATCTCGGTCGAAATCGAGGGTGTGGTTTCAATCCGTAATTAAGTTGAAAAACCAGTAGCTTCTGACACACTGCTGAGCGCATCGCGGAAGACCGCTCGCGGCCGGATCAGGCCGCCGTCCCGCCACTGCTCGAGCGCATGGGCGATCCATCCCACCGTCCGGCCGGTGGCGAATATCGCGAACGCGGCGCCGTGCGGCAGCGCCAGACGCTGCTCCAAGGCCACCAGCGCGAAATCGATGTTCGGTGCCAACCCGCCCGTCCGCCGCATCGTCGCCAGCAGTGCCGTCTGTGCGGCGCAATCGGGAAGGGCGGCCAGCAGCGCCTGCGCCCGCGGGTCGCCTTGCGGATAGAGCGGATGGCCGAAGCCGGGCACCCGCTCGCCGCGTGCCAGCCGGGCGGTCAGCGCCGCTTCCGGCTCCGCGGCGATCGCCGGATCGGCGAGCAGCGCACGCACGCCCTCGGTCATCCCGCCATGCAGCGGCCCGGTCAGCGCCGCCAGACCCGCCAGCACGCACGCACCCAGTGGCGCGCGGGTGGAAGCGACCACGCGCGCCGCGTAGGCGGAGGTGTTCAACTCATGGTCGGCGACCAGCACCAACGCCCGGCGAATTGCCTCGGCAGTTGCCGCATCGCCGCCCCACGACTCGGCCAGCCGAACATGCAACGGCCCCGCCGCGCCCTCCGGCAGCGCGCCCGACTGCCCAGCGGCGGCCCACGCCATGTGGGCGGTGATGCGGAATGCCTCGTCCATCGCCGGCGCCGCCGCCCAGCGCCCCAGCGCGGCGATGTTGGCCACTGCCGCGAGGCAGCCCTCCGGCGCCCCTGCGGCACCCGCTGCATGCGGCCACCCGGAGCCGATGGCTGCCGGCAGCGAGGACTGCCACAGCAGCGCCGCCACCATCTCCAGTGAGTTTGTCTCGGCCAGCGCCACCGCGTCCTGGCCGCGATAGGCGAAGCCGCCGCCGGTGATCCGGGTGATGCCGGACGCCAGCACCGGTTCGCCCCAATGCAGCGTCGAGGCGGCGACCGCGCGCCGGCTGCGGCCGCGCCCCTTGCGCTCGGCCAGCGCGGTGATGTCGGCGACCGAGTACAGGCTGCGGCGCGGGTTGCCCGGCGCTGGCATGGCCGCCACCAGCCCGCGGCTGACATAGGCGTAGAGCGTCTGCGCCGCGACGCCGAGCGCCACGCGGGCCTGGGCGGCGGTGATCCAGTTTGCTGCGCCGGCGTTGGGTGATTTCATATTGATTATATTGATCAAGATTGACGCCATCACCATCGCAGTCCCACATCCGCGCCGCAACCCCGCATTGCCACCAGCAGGAGAGCGCCATGCCGCGCGACAGTGACGAAACCAGCGTGATCGACGGCCTGGAGACGGTAACCGCCGCCGAGACCGTGCTCAGCGACGTGGACGGCGTCGCCGGCCGGCTGGTGCTGCGCGGCCATCTGCTGGAGCAGGTGGCGGGCAGACACAGCTTCGAGTGGCTGACCGGAGAACTCTGGCGCGGCTTCGTCGATCGCGACCTGACGGAATCAGCCCTGCGCGCCGATCTCGGCCGGATGCGCGCCACCGTCTTCCCGGGGCTGTTGCCGCTGCTCCCGGCCGCCGGCGGCCTGTCGCCGCTGGCCGGCCTGCGGCTGCTGCTGGCGGCAATCCCGGACGAGGCGCCCGACCTGCCGCTGCGGCTGGTCGCCACCGTCGCGGTCGGCCTGCCGGCCTTGGTGCGCCAGCGCGCCGGGCAGCCCCCGATGGCGCCCGATCCATCCGCCGGCCACGCCGCCGATGTGCTGGCGATGCTGCACGGCGCCCCGCGCCCGGAGCGGGAGGCCGCCGCCCTCGACTGCTATCTGGTCACCGCCGCCGATCACGGGCTCAACGCCTCCACCTTCGCCGCCCGGGTCACCGCCTCCACCCGCGCCAGCCTGGTCGACAGCGTCACCGCGGCCCTCTGCGCCCTGAAGGGCCCGCTGCATGGCGGCGCGCCAGGCCCGGTGCTCGACATGCTCGACGCCATCGGCCCGGCCGGCAACGCCGAGGCGTGGCTGGATGCCGCCGTGCAACGCGGCGACCGGCTAATGGGCTTCGGCCACCGTGTCTACCGCGTCCGCGACCCGCGCAGCGACGTGGTCAAGGCCGCCGCCGCTTCGCTCGGCAACGATCTCGGCCGTCTCGGCTATGCCGAAGCGGTGGAAGCTGCGGCGCTCGCGGTGCTTGCCCGGCGCAAGCCGAGCCGCTCGCTGCAGACCAACCTGGAATTCTACACCGCGCTGCTGCTCGAAGCGCTCGGCCTGCCACGCGACGCCTTCACCGGCGCCTTTGCCATCGCCCGCGTCTCTGGCTGGGTCGCGCACGCGCTTGAGCAGCAGGCCAGCGGGCGGCTGATCCGGCCTCGCTCGCGGTACGTGGGGCCGGCACCCACATAGAGTAAGGCGGGGGCTTCGCCCCCGGCCCCCACCAGGGGCCGAGCCCCTGGACCTCCAAACTGCGCATCAGGTATGAGTTATAACTATTGCTATAAAATACCGAAAACGACTCCGCCCTGTCTGGGATCGGACTTGCGTCCGGCGACGCCCGGGCTGACACTGACGCAAACCGCGCGGAGGACGCCATGGACCTGAATTTCACGCCCGAGGAACGCGCCTTCCGCGACGAATGCCGGCGGTTCTTTCGCCAGGAGTTTCCCGAGGCGATCCGCCGCAAGGTGCTGGAAGGCCAGCACCTGACGCGCGAGGAGATCGTCACCAGCCACCGGCTGCTGAACGCGCGCGGTTGGGCGACGGTGAACTGGCCGAAGCAGTGGGGCGGGCAGGACTGGTCGCCGGTGCAACTGTATTTCTATCAGGACGAAATGCAGCAGGCCGGGGTGCCGTCGCCGCTCGGGTTCAACACCTCGATGGTTGGGCCGGTGATCGCGCAGTTCGGCGATCAGGCAATGAAGGAGCGGTTTCTGGCCAAGACCGCCAATCTCGATATCTGGTGGTGCCAGGGGTTCAGCGAGCCGGGGGCGGGCAGCGATCTCGCCGGGCTGCGCACCAAGGCGGAGCGGCGTGGCGACACCTGGGTGATCAACGGCCAGAAGACCTGGACCACGCTGGCGCAGCATGCCGACTGGATTTTCGTGCTGTGCCGCACCAACCCGGAGGCCAAGAAGCAGGAGGGGATCAGCTTCATCCTGGCGCCGATGGACACGCCGGGCATCACCCGGCGGCCGATCCAGACCATCGATGGCGGCTACGAGGTTAACGAGATCTTTTTCGATGACGTGGTGGTGCCGGCCGAGAACCTGGTCGGCGAGGTCAACAAGGGCTGGGATTACGCCAAGTTCCTGCTCGGCAACGAGCGCACCGGGATTGCCCGGGTGGGGTTCTCCAAGGCGCGGCTGAAACGCATCCGCGAACTGGCGGCGCTGGAGCATGTCGGCTCGCACCGGGTGCTGGACGATCCGAAGTTCCGCGAGAAGCTGACCGCCGTCGAGATCGAGCTGAAGGCGCTGGAGATGACGCAGTTGCGGGTGGTGGCCGGCGACAAGAAGCGGGACAAGGGCAAGCCGGACCCGGCCAGCTCGATCTTGAAGCTGCGCGGCTCGCAGATCCAGCAGACCTCGACCGAGTTGCTGATGCAGGTGGTGGGGCCATACGTGATGCCGTTTGCCGAGAGCGACGAGGGCAGCGGGCGCAATGAGACCGGCTATGGGCCGGAGTATGCGGCGGGGGCGGCGCCGGCGTATTTCAATACCCGCAAAGTATCGATCTACGGCGGTTCCAACGAAATCCAGCGCAACATCATCGCCAAGGCGATTCTGGGGTTCTAGGAAGAAGAAGAATTCACAAAGAGACGTAGAGGCGAAGAGAAGAAGTCTTCTCTCTGTCTCTACGTCTCTTTGTGAACTGGCTTGCTTGTCTGCATTCTGCACGAGGAAACGCCACATGGATTTCGACCTGACCGACGACCAGCGCCTGTTGAAGGACAGCGTCGACCGGCTGATCGCCGATCGCTACAGCTTCGAGGCGCGCAAGAAGCTGCGGGCCGAGAAGGATGGCTGGAGCCGGGCGATGTGGGCGCAGTTCGCCGAACTGGGGCTGCTTGGGCTGCCGTTTGGCGAAGAACATGGCGGCTTCGGCGGCGGGCCGGCGGATGTGGCGATCGTGATGGAGGCGTTCGGCACCGGGCTGGTGGTGGAGCCGTTCCTGGCGACGGTGATCCTCGGCGGCGGGCTGGTGCAGCGGCTCGGCAGCAAGGCGCAGCAGGACGCGATTCTGCCCGAGGTGGCGGCCGGCAAGCTGACGCTGGCGTTTGCGCAGGTGGAGCGGGCGTCGCGCTATAATCTCGCCGATGTGCAGACCACCGCGAAGCAGACCGATGCCGGCTGGGTGCTGAACGGCGAGAAATCGGTGGTGATGCATGGCGATACCGCCGACCGGCTGCTGGTGACAGCCCGGGTGTCGGGCGGCCGGTTCGACCGTGGCGGGATCGGGCTGTTCCTGGTCGATGCCGGGGCGGCCGGGGTGTCGCGCAAGGGCTATCCGACGCAGGACGGGTTGCGGGCGGCCGAGGTCAGTTTTGCCAATGCGCCTGGCGCGCCGCTGGGCGACCCGGAGGCGGCGCTGGACGGTGTGGAACAGGTGGTAGACCAGGCGATCGCCGCGGTGTGCTCCGAGGCGGTCGGGCTGATGCAGTGCATGCACGACGCCACGGTCGACTACCTGAAGACCCGGCAGCAGTTCGGCCGGCCGATCGGCAGCTTCCAGGTGTTGCAGCATCGCAGCGTGGACATGCTGGTGGAACTGGAGCAGGCGCGCAGCATGGCGATGTTTGCCGCCATGATGGCCGGCGAGGCGGATGCGACGACGCGGCGGCGGGCGATCTCGGCGGCCAAGGTGCAGATCGGCCGCTCCGGCCGGCATGTCGGGCAGGAGGCGGTGCAGCTGCATGGCGGCATCGCGATGACGATGGAATACAAGGTCGGGCATTACTTCAAGCGGATGACGATGCTGGAGCAGTTGTTCGGCGATGCCGATACCCATCAGAAGATCGTCTCCGAGTTGGGCAGTCTGTTCTGATGACCAATCTCAGTGTCGCCAACAAGCTGCGCTACGATCTTGCCGGCAAGGCGGCGCTGGTGACCGGGGCGGCCTCGGGGATCGGGCTGGCGACCGCCACCATGCTGGCGCGCAATGGCTGCGCGGTGGCGCTGAACTTCCTGGCCGGCGATGCGCGCGGGCCGGAGGCGGTGGCCAATCTGCGCCAGGAGGGGCTGAACGTGATCGAGGCGCCGGGCAATGTCGGGGTCGCCGGCGAGTGCGAGGCGATGCTGGAGAGCGCGGTGCAGAAGCTGGGGCGGCTTGATCTGCTGGTCAACAATGCCGGCACGCCGGGGGTGACCGCGCTGATTCCGCCGGGGCGGCTCGACCTGATTACCGAGGAGCTGTGGCAGCAGGTGATCGAGGTGAATCTGCTCGGGGTGTTCCGCTGCTCGAAGGCGGCGGCGCCGCATCTGAAAGCCAGCCAGGGGGCGATTGTTTCGACCGCCTCGATCGCCGGGCTGCATTCGGCCGGCAGTTCGCTGGCTTATGGCGCCACCAAGGCGGGGGTGGTGAGCCTGACCAAGAATCTGGCGCGTGGATTGGGGCCAGAGGTGCGGGTGAACGCGATTGCGCCGGGGGCGGTGAATTCGTCGTGGCAGATCGAATGGACTGACGAGCAGCGCCGGAGTTCGATGGACAAGGCGGCGCTGAAGCGGCGCTGCGAGCCGGAGGATCTGGCCGAGGTGATCGTGTTCCTCGGCTTCGGCGCCAGCATGGTGACCGGCCAGACCATCGTGGTGGATGGCGGGCTGACGCTTTAGGGCCATCGCCGATGCGCGGCCGCAACATCCTGCTCATCATCGTCGACCAGTGGCGCGGCGACAGTCTCGGCGTGCTGGGGCATTCGGCCGCGATCACCCCCAATCTCGATGCGCTGGCCGGGGAGGGGGTGCTGTTTCGCCGGCACTACGCGCAGGCGGCGCCGTGCGGGCCGGCGCGCGCCTCGCTGCTGACCGGGCTTTATGTGATGAACCATCGGGTGGTGGCCAACGGCATTCCGCAGGATCGCCGGCACGCCACCATGCCCGGTGAGTTGCGCCGCGCCGGGCTGGACCCGTCACTGATCGGCTACACCACCACCATCCCGGACCCGCGCGATGCGCCGCCGGACGATCCGCGGTTTCGCGAGATTGGCGACGTGCTGGCCGGCTTTAATACATTTGCGCATTTCGATGAGGTCGATTTTCGGAATTATCTCGGCTGGGTGGCCGGGCGGGGGCATGCGCTGCCGCCGGAGCCGGTGGATATCTGGCTGCCGGCGAGCGGGCCGCCGGGGCCGAGTGCCGCGCCTAGTCGCATCCCGGCGGCGCTGTCGGACACTGCCTGGTCGGGCGAGCATGCGCTGGCGTTTTTGCGCGGGGCGCGGCAGGAGCATCCGTGGATGCTGCATCTCGGCTTCCTGCGGCCGCATCCGCCGTTTATCGCGCCGGCGCCGTATCACGACATGGTGCCGCTGGCCGCCATTCCGGCGCCGTTGCGGGCGGCGACGCTGGAGGCCGAGGCGGCGCAGCATCCGGTGCTGGCGGAATGGCTGGCGGCGCGCGACCTGGGCAACTATTTCCATGGCGCCAGCGGTTGTGCCGCGACCTTGGATGACGCCGCGATCGCGCTGACCCGGCGGGCGTATTATGGGCTGATCGCCGAGATCGATGTCTGGATCGGCCGGATCATCGCCGAACTCAAGCGCAGCGGGCAGTACGACAAAACGTTGATCGTGTTCACCTCCGATCATGGCGAGCAGTTGGGCGATCATCGGTTGCTCGGCAAGCTTGGCTGGTTCGACCAGAGCTATCATCTGCCGCTGATCGTCCGCGATCCGTCGCCCGACGCCGTGCGTGGCCGGGTGGTGGAGGCGTTCAGCGAGTCGATCGATATTCTGCCGACCATGCTGGACTGGCTTGGCGGCGCCGCGCCGGCTTCCTGCGACGGGGTTTCGCTGCTGCCATGGCTGCGCGGGGCGACTCCGGCGGCGTGGCGCGATGCGGTGCATTTCGAATACGATCTGCGCGGCGGCTGGCCGGCGCCGAGCCCGCTGCCGGCCGGTGTGGCGGCGAGCGGGCCGCAGGCCGGGGCGCTCTGCGCCATGCGCACCGAGGCGTGGAAATACGTGCATATCGCCGGCATGGCGCCGGTGCTCTACGATCTGCGCGCCGATCCCGGCGAGTTGCACAATCTCGCCGCCAGCCCGGCGCATCGCGGGCTGCTGCTGGAGGCGACGCAGCGCATGCTGACCTGGCGGCTGGCACATGCGGAACTGGGGTTCACGGATTTGGTGACTTCGCCGGCGGGGTTGGTTCGGCGGTAGGTAGATTCAGGAGCAGGCAAGAATCTTCTTTTTCTGAAGAAAAAGAAGCAAAAAAACTTTCATCCATTAAGAATTTTGGTGTGTTGGCACCATGGTGCGACAGCGGGCGAAGCCACGGATAGAAGTTTTTTGGTTCTTTTTTTCAAAAAAGAACATTCTTGTCTTTACGCCCTGCCGCTACGCGCCGCGCAGGATCATGTCCGCACCTTTTTCGGCGATCATGATGGCCGTCGCGTTGGTGTTGCCGGAGACCACGGTCGGCATGATCGAGGCGTCGATCACCCGCAGCGCCTCGGTGCCGTGCACGCGGAGTGCGGTGTCCACCACGGCGTTGGTCTGCGGGCCCATCATGCAGGTGCTGGTCTGGTGGAAGGTGGTGCCGCCGGTGGCGCGCACATGGTCGAGGATCGCCTCGTCGGTTTCGGCTTGCTGGCCGGGCAGGTATTCTTCGGTGACCAGACGCTGCATCGCCGGGCTGGCGAATACGCGGCGGCTGATTTTCAGTGCCGCCACCATGGTGTCGCGGTCGGCCTGGGTGGACAGGTAGTTGGCCATCATCGCCGGCGGCTGGGCCGGGTCCGGCGAGCGGATGCGCAGCCAGCCACGGCTTTCCGGGCGGCAGGGGATGGCGACCAGGGTGCAGGCGGGGAATTTATGCATCGCCTCGCCGGCCTTCTCGGAACTGCCGGCGAGGAACTGGTATTCGACGTCCGGGCTGTCCAGTTCGGGGCGTGTCTTCGCGAACAGGCCGATTGGCGCGGCACCCATCATCAGCGCGCCGGATTTGGCCAGCACGTATTGCATGCCGGTCAGCGCCTGGCGGAACCAGCTATGGGAAATTTCGTTGACCGTGTTGGCGTGCCTGCAGCGATAGATCACCCGGCCGCCGAGATGGTCCTGCAGGTTTTCGCCGACCCCCGGCAGGTCGTGCGCCACCGGGATGCCCAGCGATTGCAGCAAGGCGCCGGGGCCGACGCCGGAGAGTTGCAGCAGTTGCGGCGAGTTGATCGTGCCGCCTGACAGCAGCACCTCGCGGCGCGCCATCACCCGGTGCAGCGCGCCGTTCTGGCTGTATTCCACGCCGACCGCGCGCTTGCCCTGCATGATGACGCGATGCGCCAGGGCGCGGATTTCGACGGTCAGGTTCGGACGTTTCATCGCCGGGCGCAGGTAGCCGACCGCGGCGCTGCAGCGCTTGCGGCCGCGCACGGTGACCTGCAGCGGGCCGACGCCCTCCTGCTCGGCGCCGTTGAAATCGGCGTTGAATTTGTAGCCGGCCTCCTGGGCGGCGGCGATGAAGGCGTCGTGCAGTTCATGTGGGGAGCGCAGGTCGGAGACGGCCAGCGGGCCGTCGCTGCCGTGGTAGGTGTCGGCGCCGCGCTCCTGGCCTTCGGCCTTGCGGAAATATGGCAGCACGTCGTCGTAGCTCCAGCCGGCATTGCCCATCTGGCGCCAGAGGTCGAAATCCTGCTTCTGGCCGCGGATGTAGATCAGGCCATTGATCGACGAGGAGCCGCCGAGCACCCGGCCGCGCGGCCAGGGGATGCGGCGGTTGTGCATCTCCGGTTCGGCCTCGGTCTCGAATTTCCAGGCGACTTTCGGGTTGTAGATGTTGCGGTAGAAGCCGGCCGGGATGTGGATCCACGGGTCGGTGTCGTTGCCGCCGGCTTCCAGCAGCAGCACCCTTGTGTTGGCATCGGCGGTCAGACGGTTGGCCAGCACGCAGCCGGCCGAGCCGGCGCCGACGATGATGAAATCGTATTCGCGGTCATTGGCCATGGTGTGGTGGCGTCCTCCGGCGTTGCCGCCCGTCTCGCCGGGCCGGCGGCCAGCAAAGCACCGGGTTGGGATGGCGGCAATCCGCCGCGGCCTGGGGCCGGTCGGCTCAGGTGGGTGGGTCTGGCCTGGGGGGGGCGGCGGCGAGCAGTTCGCGCTCCAACTCGGCGGATGGCGGGGGCAGCCGGCCGATGCCGAGCAGGCGGGTGGTTTTGTGCAGCTGGTCGAGATAGGCGCGGCACATGCTGCACCGCCACAAATGCCAGCGCATGGCCAGCCATTGCCGCAGCGGCAGGGCGCCTTCCATGTAGTCGGTGGCCTTCTCGCTGACGTCCTGGCAGCGCAACACATCGTTCTCCGTGGCGTGCGGCGCAGCAGCCGCTTGGAAGTGACTCGGTCGGCCAAGGGGTATTACAGGGCGGCGGGGGCTCTGATACACTTGGTAATCTCGCGCCAGGATACCCCAGATGATCGATGATGCCGAGTTCGACCAGCCCGGATTCCTGGAGAAACTGCGGACCGGTGATCAGGGCGCCTATCGCCGGCTGATCCGCCGCTTCCATGGCTCGCTGGTGGGGGTGGCCAGCGGCGTGATCGGCAGCCGGGCGCAGGCCGAGGAGGTGGTGCAGGACGCCTGGCTGGCGGTGTTCTCCGGTATCGGGCGGTTCGAGGGGCGGTCGAGCCTGGCGAGCTGGCTGTTCACCATCGTGTTGAACCGCGCCCGCACCCGGATCGGCCGCGAGGGGCGGATGGTCGGACTGCCGGCGATCCTGGATGGCGGGCAGGGCGAGGAGCGGGGTGTGCCGCTGTCGCGCTTCGCGCCGGATGGGCATTGGGCCGAGGCGCCGAAGCTGTGGGAGACGCTGGACCCCGAGCGGGTGGTCGGCGGGCGGCAGCTCTGGGAGCATGTGCAGGTGGTGATCGAGGCGATGCCGGCCGGGCAGAAGGCGGTGATCATCCTGCGCGACATGGAGGGCAGGGAGGCCGAGGAAGTCTGCGCGCTGTTGCAGATCACTCCGGAGAACCAGCGGGTGCTGCTGCATCGCGCCCGCGCCAGGGTACGCCGGGCGGTAGAGGAACTCACCGATGCGCCGGTGGCGCGGGCGGTGCGGCCGCGTTCGCCGGCGAGGGCCGCCAGACCGGCGGGCGAGACGCTGGAGCGCATGTTTGCCGTCGCCCGGCGATGGTGGAGGCGGCCGGCGGCGAAATCGGCGGTCGCGGTGGCGTAGGCGGGCGGCACCGCGGCCTGTGCCCGGCGGCGGTTCCGTGTCTAGTCTGACGCATCCGAGGTTGCAGCGGGAGGGACCGAATGACACCACGTATTGCGGTGATGGGCGCCGGCGCGGTCGGCGGCTATGCCGGCGGGCATCTGTCGCGGCTGGGGCACGACATCACGCTGATCGACGCCTGGCCGGAGCATGTCGAGACGGTGCGTGCCCAGGGGCTGAACCTCTACGGCATGACCGAGGAGGAGCGCTGCACGGTGCGGCTGCCGATTCTGCATCTGACCGAGGTGCAGTCGTTCGTGAAGCAGCGGCCGGTGGATATCGCGGTGATCTCGGTGAAATCCTACGATACCGAGTGGGCGACGCTGATGATGCGGCAATATCTGGCGCCGGGCGGGTTCGTGGTCTCGCTGCAGAATTGCATCAACGAGGAGCGGATCGCCGGCATCGTCGGCTGGGGCAGGGTGGTCGGCTGCATCGCCGCGGCCATTTCGGTGGATTTGTATCAGGCCGGGCATATCCGCCGCACGGTGCCGAAGGGCGGCGCGGCGCATACCGTGTTCCGGGTCGGCGAGGTGCATGGCCGTAGCACCGAGCGGGTGCAGCTGCTGGCCGCGATGCTGGCGGGGATCGACAGCGTGAAGGTGACGCAGAATTTGTGGGGTGAGCGCTGGTCGAAATTGTGCCTGAACGGCATGCGCAACGGCGTCTCGGCGGCGACCGGGTTGCCGGGCAACGAGATCGATCGCCATGACGCAATCCGGCGGTTTTCCATTCGCCTGGGCGGCGAGGCGGTGCGGATCGGCCAGGCGCTCGGCTATCAGTTGGAGCATATCGGCAAGCTGGACCCGGAGAAGCTCGCCCTTGCCTCCGAGGGTGACGCGGCGAGCTTGGCCGAGGTGGAGGCGGTGATGCTGGCCGGCAGCAATGCGGCGGCGCGCAGCGATCTGCAACGCCCGTCGATGGGGCAGGACATGCTGAAGGGCCGGCGCACCGAGATCGAGTTCATGAATGGTTTCATCGCCGACAAGGGCGCGGAGATCGGCCGTGCCGCGCCCAGCCATCGCCGGCTGACCGAGATCGTGCGGCGGATCGAGCGCGGCGAAGTGCAAGCCGACCCCGGGCATCTTATGCAGCCGTGAGCTACCCCGGCCAGGCCATCCGCCAGACTGGCCGCCGGCCGCCGGGGTTGGTGGTGGCGGCGAGGATGCCGAACCCGGCGCGACGGTAGAATTCCACCGCGTGCGGGTTCTCCTGGTTGACGAGCAGGTGCAGACCGGCGGGGCGTTGCTGCTTCACCGCGTCCAGCAAGGCGCTGCCGATGCCGTGGCTGGAATGGGCGGGGTGGACTGCCAGTTGCTCGATCAGGCCGTCGGCGGGGAACCAGGTCAGGAAGCCCACCGGCGTGGCCTCGGGCACCGCGCAGAGGGTTGCGGCGCCGGCGTGGTGCAGATCGCGCAGATGCGTGGCGAGCCAGGCCTGGCGCGCGGCAAAATCGATCTCCGGCATGGTGCCCTGCCAGGCGGCGACCCACAGCGCCTGGAGCGCCGGCAGGTCGGAGGCTCGCATCGGCTGCAGCAGGACGGGCATGCCCGCCACTTGGCGCAGGATGCTGGCGCGCGCAAGGCGCTCTTGCATCGGCGGCGGCGGCGGCCAATCTGGCGGGTGCAACGACAAAGGACTGCCGCCATGCCCGCGCCGCAACGTTGGTTCGAGGATTTCACCCCCGGCCTGGTCACCGAGTTCGGCGATTATGAAATCACCGAATCCGAAATCCTGGCTTTCGCCAGACAGTACGATCCGCAGCCATTTCATACCGATCCGGAGGCGGCGAAGAAATCGAATTTCGGCGGGCTGATCGCCAGCGGCTGGAACACCATGGGCGCCATGATGCGGATGCTGGTGGATGATTACGTGCCGGCCAATGCCAGCATGGGTTCGCCAGGGGTCGATGAAATCCGCTGGTTGCAGCCGGTGCGGCCGGGGGATCGGCTGCGCATGCGGGTCACCGTCGAGCAGCAGACCCGCTCCCGCAGCAAGCCGGATCGCGGGGTGGTGCGCTCGCTGAACGAGATGCTGAACCAGTGCGGCGAGGTGGTGATGACGATGCGCGGCATGGCGATATATCGCGCGAAAACGAACGGATAATTCGCGCGCGCGGGCGTTGCCTGCGGCGGTGGTACGTGGCAGCGTGGCGGGGCAAGAGACCGCCCCGGAACCAACCCAGGGGCATCAGAGAGGAAACCCCGCAATGCCGTCAATCAGCCGCCGCAGCCTGCTCGCCGCCTCCGGCGCCGCCGCGATTTCGCAGGTGCCGCTGCGTGCCGTCCGCGCCGCCGACAAGCCGCGGGTGACGGTGATCACCCAATGGAGCGCCGGCAGCGACGGTGCGGCGATCACCGCACTCGGCAAGAAGTTCACCGAGGCCGGCGGCAACTGGCAGCACAACCCGGTGCCTGGCTTCACCACCGACATGATGAACAAGCTGCGGGCGCAGATCCTGTCGGGCGACCCGCCGGCGGTCAGCCAGTTGAAGGGCCCGGAAATCGCCGCCTGGTCGAAGATCGCGCCGACCGTCGATCTCGACGCCGATGTGAAGGCGGCCGGTTACGAGAAGGTGGTGGCGCCGGAACTGGTCAAGCTGCACGCGCCCTATGGCCACTGGATTTCGCTGCCGCTGCAGGTCTACCGCATCAACTCGATCTGGATCAGCAAGAAGGCCGCCGACAAGGTGGGGGTGACGGCGCTGCCGAAGACCTGGGCGGAATACAACGCCATCGGCGAGAAGATGGCCAAGGCCGGCATCCAGCCGGTCGCCAATGGCGGCACCAAGTGGGATAACGGCATGATCTGGGAGATCGCGCTGTGCGGCATCTCGCCGGCCGCCTATCGCAAGGCGGTGATGGAGCTGGATGCCGCGACCCTGAAGGGGCCGGAAGTGCTGGCGGCGTTCGAACAGACGCGCAAGATGAGCCTGTGGATGAGCCCGAATACCGCCAGCCAGCACTACTCGACCTTCATTCCGCAGTTCATGAAGGGCGATGCCGGCATGCTGCTGATGGGCGGCTGGGTGCAGGGGGTCTACAAGAACGCCGGGTATAAATACAGCGACTATATCACCGGCCCGTCGCCGCAGGACAACGGCAAGCCGGCGTTCGACCTTAACGCCGACGCGTTCATCTTCTGGAAGCGCAAGGAGGCGGATTTCACCGCCGGGCAGCATCTGCTGGCCAAGCTGGTGATGGAGAAGAGCACCCAGCAGATGTATTCCGGCATCACCGGCTCGCTGCCGGTGCGGACCGACATGGACCTCTCCGACCCGACCTTCTCCGACGCCCAGCGCGAGGCTGCGGCGAGCCTCAAGGCTGCGGTTGGCGACCATCAATCGGTGCTGAGCCTGGCGCATAACATGGCGCAGCCGAACCAGATCACCGCGGCGATGATCGACTCGCTGGTGGAATTCGTCACCGATCATACCATCACCCCGAAGCAGGGGCAGGAGCGGCTGGTCGAGGCGGTCGACAACGTCCGCTAGATGAGGCTCGCCCGCCGCTCGCCAGGAGAGTTGCTGCCTCTCCTGGCCATCTGGCTGCCGGTGCTGGTGAGCATCCTCTACGTGGTCGGGTTCACGCTCTATACGGTGTGGATCGCCTTCACGCCCTCGACACTGGTGCCGGAATACGGCTGGGTCGGGCTGCGCAACTACACCGCCATTCTGCATACCCGCAACTGGAACATCGCCGCCGCCAATATCGTGGTCTACGGCTTCTGCTTCATGGCGCTGACCACCGTCCTGGGGCTGCTGCTGGCGGTGCTGCTGGACCAGAAGCTGCGCGGCGAGAACGTGTTTCGCACCATTTTCCTGTATCCGCTGGCGGTCTCGTTCGTGGTGACCGGCGTGGTGTGGGGCTGGCTGCTTAACCCCGGCATCGGCATCCAGAAGCTGGTGGTGGGCCTAGGCTGGACCGACTTCCGGTTCGACTGGCTGGTGGACCGCGACCGGGCGCTGTACTGCATCGTGTTCGCCGGCGCCTGGCAGGCCTCGGGCTTTGCCATGGCGCTGTTCCTGGCCGGGCTGCGCTCGGTGGATGCCGACCTGATGAAGGCGGCGCAGATCGACGGCGCCGGGCCGATGCGGATTTATCGCCGGGTGGTGCTGCCGACGATCTGGCCGATCTTCATCGCGGTGTTCGTCATCCTGCTGCAATTCGCCATCAAGACCTTCGACCTCGCGGTGGCGCTGACCGCCGGCGGGCCGGGCATTTCCACCGTGCTGCCGTCGATGGTGGTCTACGATTTCATGTTCCAGCGTGGCCTGCTCGGGCGCGGCTCGGCAGCCGCGGTGCTGCAACTGTCGATGCTGCTGGCGGTGCTGCTGCCCTATGCGGCGTTCCGCTACTGGCAAACCCGGCGGGTGGCGCGCAATGCGTAGCACCCGCGTCGTGCTCTACCTGCTGGTGACGGTGCTGGCGGCGTTCTATCTGCTGCCACTGGCAGTGGTGGCGTTGAACTCGCTGCGCAGCACCAGGGACATCTTCGGCAACGGCATGATCGGCCTGCCGCATGGGCTGGAGTTGGACAATTTCAGCCAGGCGTGGAGCGGGCTGTGCATCGCCGAGCATTGCACCGGCATCCGCGGTTACATGCTGAATTCGATGATCATGACGATACCGGCGACGCTGATCTCCACCTTCTTCGGCGCGCTGATCGGCTACGCCATCTCGCTGTGGCGGTTCCGCGGCGATCTGTGGGTGTTCGGCATCATCACGCTCGGGGTGTTCCTGCCCGAGCAGATGAAGCTGGTGCCGTGGGTGCTGGTGCTGCGCGATCTCGGCCTGTTCAACAGCGTCGCCGGGCTGGTGCTGATCCATGTGGTGCAGGGCCTCAGCTTCACCACGCTGTTCTGCCGCAACTACTATGTCGGCATCCCGCAGGAATTGATGAAGGCGGCCAAGATCGACGGCGCCGGGTTCTTCCGCATCTTCTGGCGCATCGTGCTGCCGCTGTCGCCGCCGATCCTGATCGTCACCATCATCTGGCAGTTCACCGGCATCTGGAACGAGTATCTCTACGGCGTCACCTTCGCCTCCGGCCCGAACCAGCCGGTGACCGCGGCGCTGATCGCGCTGGCGGTGTCGGTCTCCGAGGCGCCGCAATACGGCGTGCAGAGTGCGGCGGTGCTGATCGCCGCGGCGCCGACCTTGTTCGTCTACCTCATCGGCGGCAAGTATTTCATGCGCGGCCTCACCGCCGGCGCGGTCAAGTAGGATAAAGCCATGGCGGCGCTCAGCATCCGCGGCCTGCGGAAGAAATTCGGTCCGGTGGACGTGCTCAAGGGCATCGACCTGGAGATCGACAGCGGCGACTTCACCGTGCTGGTGGGACCGTCGGGCTGCGGCAAATCGACGCTGCTGAACATCATCGCCGGGCTGGAGAGTGCGACCGCCGGCGAGATCGAGATCGGCGAGCGGCTGGTGAACGACGTTGCCGCCAAGGACCGCGACATCGCCATGGTGTTCCAGTCCTACGCGCTGTACCCGACGATGACGGTGCGGCAGAACATCACTTTCGGCATGGAGTGCCGGCATGTGCCGAAGGCGAAGCAGGCCGAGGCGGTGGACCGGGTGGCCCGCCTGCTGCAGATCGAGCCGCTGCTGAACCGCAAGCCCGGCCAGCTTTCCGGCGGCCAGCGGCAGCGGGTGGCGATGGGCCGGGCGCTGGTGCGCGACCCCAAGCTGTTCCTGTTCGACGAGCCACTGTCCAACCTCGATGCCAAGCTGCGGGTGGAGATGCGCATGGAGATCAAGCAGCTGCATGCCCGCATCGGCGCCACCATCGTCTATGTCACCCACGACCAGATCGAGGCGATGACGATGGCCACCCGCATCGCGGTGATGCATCAGGGCGAGGTGCAGCAGTTCGCCGACCCCGACACCATCTATCACCGCCCGGCCAATCTGTTCGTCGCCCGCTTCATGGGCGCGCCGCCGATGAACACCATGACGGCGCGGCTGGAGGGTGGCGACAGTGGGCCGGTGGCGGTGCTGGGGAAGGGCGAGCAGGCGATTCGGCTGCCGGCGCCGGCGTCGGTGGACCGGCAGTGGTTGGGGCGCAATGTGGTGCTCGGCATCCGGCCGGAATGCATCGCCGAGCCGAGCCGGCAGTTCGGCGAGGACCCCGCCGGCCGGCTGATCATCACCGCGCCGGTTGAGCTGACCGAGCCGAACGGGGCGGAGACCATCGTGATGCTGCGGGTCGGCGACGAGAAGATGCTGGCGCGTGTGGCCCCCGATACCAGGCTGCTGCCTGGACAACTGGCGCAATTCGCTGCCGATGCCCGCAAGATCTGCCTGTTCGACCCTGCCACGGAGCGGCTGATCGCATGACCGACACACGCTATGGCTGCCTCGCCGGCCGCACCGTGCTGGTTACTGGCGGCGCCAGCGGCATCGGCGAGGCTTTCGTGCGCGCCTTCGCCGCCAATGGGGCGCGGGTCGGGTTGCTGGACCTCAATGCTGACGCCGGCCATGCGCTGGTGGCCGATATCGTTGCCAGTGGCGCGCCTCGGCCGGAATTCGTCGCCTGTGATCTGCTGGATATTGCTGCCCTCAAGGCCGCGTTCGCCACGTTGCAAACCCGCCTTGGCAACGCCGCGGTGCTGGTGAACAACGCCGCCAACGACCGGCGGCAGGATTTTCTGGAGGTGACCGAGGCCGAGTTCGACTGGTCACTTGGGGTCAATTTCAAACATCAGTACTTCGCCGCCCAGGCGGTGGTGCCGCAGATGCGTGCCCTGGGCTTCGGCTCGATCATCAACATGAGTTCGGTGGCCTGGATGGCTGGCGGCCCCTCGATGCAAGCCTACAGCGCCAGCAAGGCCGCGGTGGTCGGCTTCACCAACTCGCTGGCCCGCGATGTCGGTAAATGGCGCATCCGGGTCAACGCGATCGCGCCGGGCATGGTGATCACGCCGCGACAGCGGGCGCTGTGGTATCAGGACGAGGCGCGGATCGTCGCCGGCCGCGCCCGCCAGTCGATCCCGGATGCGATCGAGCCGGCCGATATTGCTGCCGTCGGCCTGTTCCTGGCGGCCGATGACAGCCGATTGATCACCAAGCAGTGCTTCCAGGTCAACGGCGGCTCCCGCTGAGCATGCAGCACAGCGTCATCATCGACACCGATCCGGGCACCGACGACGCCATCGCGCTGTTTCTGGCCCTGGCGCCACCCGCCCTGGACGTGTGCCTGGTCACCGCCACCGGCGGCAATGTCGGCCTCGCGCGTACGCTGGCCAATGCAAGGGCGCTGGTCGGCCTGACCGGTTCGGCGGTGCCGGTCGTGGCCGGCGCGGACCGTGCGCTGCTCGGCGGCTTCACCTCGGAAACCGGCGTGCACGGCAATAACGGCCTCGGCGGGCTGATCTTGCCGGAGGGGCCGCCCGCCGCGCCGGGCATCGCCGCCGACGCCATTCGCGCCGCATTGCGGGACGCGGCGCCCGCCAGCGTTACCCTGGTCGGCATCGGCCCGGCGACCAACCTGGCGCTGGCGCTGGCCACCGAGCCGGCATTGCTCGACCGGGTCGCCGAGATTGTGCTGATGACCGGCGCCTGGGCCGAGGGCAATGTGACGGCAGCGGCCGAGTTCAACGCCTGGAGCGATCCGGAGGCACTGCAGATATTGTTCGCCTGTGGCCGACCGATCACCCTGGCGACCCTCGAACTCACCGCCCAGGCGCTCTGCACCCCGGCCCGCATCGCCGCGTTGCGCGCTGCCGGCGACGGAATTTGCCTGCGCACCGCCTGCGCCATCCTGGACTCGGTGCCGCCCTCCCGGCGCTTCGCCGGGCGCGGCCACCCGCAGCACGACGCCTGCACCATCGCCTGGCTGCTGCAACCGGAGCTGTTTACCAGCCGCGACGTACACGCCGAGATGGATCTCGGCCCCGGCCCGTCGCGCGGCCGCACGGTGATCGACCGCTGGGGCCGCAACGGCCGCCCGGCCAATGCCCGCCTGCTGGAAACATTGGACGCCGACGACTTCTTCGCGCTGCTCACCGCGCGGATCGCCGCCCTGCCATAGCGGCCGGCGCCGGAGGTTGCCCGCCGGCGCCTGCTGTCAATCAGACGCGGCGCACGCCGTAGAACTGCGGAAAGCCCATGCGGATATCATGCAGATCGGTGTGGAACGCGGTTGGCTGCACGTACATGCCGAGCGGCACATAAGGCACCCAGTCCCAGAACACCGCCTGCATCTCGGCGCAGATTTTCTGCTGCGCCGCCAGGTCAGGCGCATCGAACCAGGCGTTGTGCAATTCCTCCATCTTGGCGCTGGTCGGCCAGCCGAACCATGCCTTGGTGCCGGTGCCGCGGATCGCGATATCGGTTGCCGGCGTCACGTTGCCGGTGCCGCCGAGGAAGGTGAAGAAGATGTTGTAGCCGCCCTTGTCCGGGGTTTTCTGGCTGGCGCGCCGCTGCACCACGGTGCCCCAGTCCATTTCCTGGTTATCGACGTTGAAGCCGACCGCCTTCAACATGCTGGCCGCCACCTCGGCTTCGGCCTGGATGGTCACGAAGGTGGTTGCCGTCAGCAGCACGATCTTCTCGCCCTTGTAGCCGGCGGCGATCAGGTCCTTCTTGAGCTTGTCGATCTGCTGGTATTGATGGGTGTGTTCGATGCCGACCGTGCTGGCCATCGGCGTGCCGGGCACGAAGATGCCGACATCGGTCTTGATCAACTCGGGCACTGCCCCGGAGACGGCTTCCATGCAATCGCGCTGATTGATCGCGGCGAGTGCCACCTGACGGATCTTCGGGTTGTCGAACGGCGGCAGCAGGCTGTTGAAGCGCATGCAGCCGATCTCGCCGGTGACATCGGTCACCTTGACCTCGATGCTCTTGTCCTTTTTCAGCAGCGGGATCAGGTCGATCGACGGCTGCTCCCACCAGTCGACCTCCTTGGCCTGCAACGCGGCGGATGCGGTGGATGCATCTGGCATCACCGTCCAGGTCACCCGGTCGAAATGGGCGACCTTCGGCCCGGCGGTAAAGCTCGGCACGCCATCCATGCGTGGCACGTAATCGGCGTTGCGCGCGAATACCACGGTCGCTCCGGTTACCCGCTCGCTGGTGACGAACTTGAACGGCCCACTGCCGACCACCTCGGTGAACGCGGTATACGGATCGGTCTTGGCGATCCGCTCTGGCATGATCGCCGACTGGTATTGCGCCAGCGCCGTGGTCAGCAGCGCGAACGGCCGCTTCAGCTTGAAGCGGATCATCTTGTCCGACGGCGCGGTAATCTCGTCGACTACCGTCATCATCTGCGCCGACAGCGGCTCGCGCACCGCGTAGCGCTTGATCGTGGCCACGCAATCGCGCGCCAGCACCGGCGTGCCGTCGTGGAACTTGAGTCCGTCGCGCAGCGTGATCTCGACGGTCTTGCCGTCGGCGCTGGTAGTGACCCCTTCGGCCATCTGAGGGTGGATGGCGAAATTCTCGTCCATCCCGAACAGCGTATCGAACACCGCCAGCGAGTAGTTGCGGGTGACATCGGCCGTGGTCCATACCGGGTCGATCGAGACGAGGTCGGCCTGCGGCACGAATTTCAGCAGCGAGGGGGCTGCCGCCCGCACCAATCGTGGTGCGGCCAGTACCGCCGCTCCAGCCAGCGATGCCTTCATCAAATCTCTGCGTTTCACGGCGTGCTCCCCTGTGTTTCGGTCCGCTGTTGTTGTGAACGGAACAAGGCTGTTCCGAAGGTTTTATTGCGGTACGTAACTCTGCGCCTTAGCCGGGGTGATTGGCAATCGGCCTGCGACCCCGGGTGGCGTCCATTCCGCGTGCGTGCGAACCTGCCGTCCTGAGCCAAAGGGGAGTCTCCGCGCGATGCCCACAGTCGATTGGCGCCAAAACGCCGCCGCCGTCTTCCGCTGCGAGAAGCAGCCGGCCACCGGCAGCAAGGGCATGGTGGTCACCAACCACCCGCTCGCCTCCGCCGCCGGAGCGGAGATGCTGGCGGCCGGCGGCAACGCCATCGACGCCGCCATCGCCTGCCTGTTCGCCCTCACCGTGGTCGAGCCGATGATGGTCGGCGTGGCTGGCGGCGGCACCGCGCATATTCGCCTTGCCGACGGCAGCCATCGCGTGCTGGACGCCATGAGCACGGTGCCGCTGGCCGCCACGCCGGATATCTACCGCCCGGTCCCCGGCGGCGCTGCCGACAACTACGACGTGCTCGGCCACGAGAACATGGTTGGCGCCAAAGCCGTCGCCGCCCCCGGTGCGTTGCGCGGCTGGTGCGAGGCGCAGGCCCGCTTCGGCAGCTTCTCGCTGGCCGATGTGATGCAGCCGGCCATCCGCCTCGCCTCGCGCGGTTTCGCCATCACCCCCTATCTCAGCTCCTGCATCCGCGAGGCGGCGCACGACCTGTCGCGCGACCCCGCCGCCGCCGCCGTCTACCTGACCGGTGGCAGCGTGCCGGCCGCTGGCAGCCGCCTGATCAACGGCGATTACGCCGAAAGCCTGCGGCTGATCGCCTCGGAAGGTGAGGCCGCGCTGCATGGCGGCGCGCTCGGCGTGGCGCTGGCCGAATGCATCGCCGCCGGTGGCGGCTGGGTCAGCCAGGCCGATCTCACCGGCTACAAGGTGATGGACCGCCAGCCGATCCGCGGCAGCTATCGCGGCTGGGAGATCGTCGGCCCGCCGCCGCCGGCCGCCTCGGGCGTGCATATCGTGCAGATGCTGAACATCCTTGAGGGCTACGATGTCGCCGGCCTCGGCTTTGGCAGCGCCGAACTGGTGCATCTGCTGGCCGAAGTGCTGAAGATCGCCTTTGCCGACCGCGCCGCCGCCACCGCCGACCCGGATTTCGTCGCCGTGCCGGTCGAACAACTGATCAGCAAGGAATACGCCGCCGCCCGCCGCGCACTGATCGACCCGGCGCAGGCGCGGAAATGGAGCGCCGGCGTCTCCAGCCCCAGCAGCCCACACACCACCCACATCACGGTGGCCGACGGCGACGGCAACGTGGTCGCCAGCACCCAGACCATCAACAGCCTGTTCGGCTCGCGGATCATGGTGCCCGGCACCGGCATGATCCCGAACAACTACATGAACAACTTCGACCCGCGGCCCGGCAACGCGCTCTCGATCGCCCCCGGCAAGCGCGTCACCACCTCGATGTCGCCGATGATGGCGCTGCGCGACGGCCGCGTCGTCTACGCCCTCGGCCTGCCCGGCGGCAAGCGCATCTTCCCCTCGGCGATGCAGGCGCTGATCAACCTGATCGACCACGGCATGAGCATCCAGGAGGCAGTCGAAGCCCCGCGCATCTGGACCGAGGGCAACGCGCTGGAGGTGGAGGACAGTTTCCCCGAAACCGTGCTGCGCGGCCTGCGCAACCGCGGCCACAAGGTGCAGATGCTGCCGCACGTGGCCGGCGGCATGAACGCCATCCACTTCCATCCCGACGGCAGCATGAGCGGTGCGGCCTGCTGGCGTGCCGACGGCACCGCCATCGGCCTCGGCGGCGGTCTGGCCCGTGCCGACGCGCGGTTCTGGCCGGATGCGCCGGTGGTGTAGCCGGCGCCGGGGCCCAACCAGCGCGTTTCCTCGCGCCGACGAATCCCCTACTGTGCGCTTGCCGGACAGATGGCCGAGTGGTTTAAGGCAGCGGTCTTGAAAACCGCCGAACGTGCAAGCGTTCCGTGGGTTCGAATCCCACTCTGTCCGCCAATGCCCTGTTTCTCCGTGTTCATAGTCAGCCGCGAGATGCGCAAATTATCGCGTTATTTCAATCGGAAAAACCGATATCTCAGCCATAACCATCCGCTTGCAACCGTTCCCGTTCGCGCATATGATTAGGGGACGGTTAAGGGGATGGATATTTGTTCCCTAATCTGGCGGGCGGCATATCGCCGCTCTGGCAACCGATCCGGTCCCCCGTGCCAACGCAGACACAAGGGACGAAAGGTAGGGCACATGCCACGCAAGGCGGCGGGATTGTCTGCGCTCAAGGTCAAGACGGCGAAGCCTGGCCGCTACGGCGACGGAGGCGGGCTTTACCTGTTCGTCCGCGCTGAGGATGCCCGGTTTTGGATGTTCCGCTACACGCCTAAGGGCGGCAAGATGCGCGAGATGGGGTTAGGCCGCGCTGGCGCTGGTGCGGGCTGTGTGAGCCTCGCCGGTGCCCGCGAGAAGGCTGCCGGGCTGTATGCCCTGGTGCGGGCTGGGATTGATCCCCTAAACCAGCGAGATGCCGCTACGGCGGCGGCCAAGGCGACGGCGCAGGATGCGGCCGTGAAGGCGATCACCTTCAAAGATGCATCCGCCCGCTACATCACGGCGCATGCGCCAGCGTGGAGCAATCCTAAGCACGCGCAGCAATGGGGCAACACACTTGCCACCTATGCCGATCCGCATTTCGGGGACGTGCCGGTATCCGGGGTGGAAACGGCGCACGTCCTGGCGGCGCTGGAACCGATCTGGACCACGAAGCCGGAGACAGCGAGCCGGGTGCGCGGCCGGATCGAGGCGGTGCTAGATTATGCCAAGGCGCGTGGCTGGCGAACCGGAGAGAACCCGGCAGCATGGAAGGGACACTTGGCCATGACGCTGCCCGCGCGCGCCAAGGTGGCCGCCGTGGTGCATCACGCCGCGTTGCCCTGGCAGGACGTGGGAGCGTTCATGGAGGCGCTGGAAGGTCAACTGGGCATAGCGGCGCTGGCGCTGCGCTTCGCCATCCTGACGGCGGCACGTACGGGCGAGGTGATCGGCGCGACCTGGGGCGAGGTAGACGTTGCCGGCGCGGTGTGGAGCATCCCCGCCGGGCGAATGAAGGGGCGGCGGGAACATCGCGTGCCCCTGTCCGCTCCGGTGCTGGCCCTGCTCGCCGAGGTGGGCAAGCTGCGTCGGGAGGCGGACAACCCGGCCGCTCCGGTGTTTCCTGGCGCGAACCCGTCGAAGGGACTGTCCAACATGGCCATGCTGCTGCTGCTGCGGCGCATGGAACGGGCCGACCTCACCACCCATGGTTTCCGCTCTGCCTTTCGAGACTGGACGGCTGAGACGACTGCGTATCCGACCGAGGTTGCTGAGATGGCGCTGGCGCATGCGGTCGGGAACAAGGTTGAAGCGGCCTACCGCCGTGGCGATCTGTTCGAAAAGCGACGGCGCCTAATGGATGATTGGGCAGGCTATTGCGACCAGCCTGCTCCGGCGAATAGTGCCAAGGTGGTGCCACTGCGCGGTGGAGCGGCCGTCGCCTGAGCCGAGCTATACGCGACGACTGTCACCGGATCGGTATGCGGCCAGACGCAGCACCCCTCCGTGGGATATCGCGGTTAAGCTAGCTTAACGGACGATCTGTGGCAGCGCTGGTGATCGCCATCACCTCGGTTGTGACAGCAATCCTGCTTGCCGCAGACTACGATCTCGGGGGCAACACGAAAGGTGCCGAAATGATTACTGAGAACGAACCCGGTTCGGATGACCTTATGGCGAACCCCGCCCGACAAGCGAGTGGCTCGAAACGCACAAAACGCTCCGCGCGCACTCCGATGGTGAAGCCAGATCCCGAGGCACTGGAACCAGCGCGAGCGATGGCAGAGCGGATAATTGATCCCACTCACGAGGAAATAGCCATCGGTGAGCGTCGTGTATTTGACCGGCCAGACGTTTTCGGCGGGCCTGGTGCCGCGGCCTTCGAAGCTCTTCTGATGATCGCGGATGCTCGGCGAAACGGCTGGGATTGGCGGCCCACTGGCGCGGTCGAAGTTCCCAAGCTCCAATCCGATCGCGACACTGTAACTCTGCCTTGGTGGATCGTTGTGACCCTCGCCAAGGCTTGGAAGGAATTTGCTCTGGACGGGGACATAAAGTCTCTTGACGTAGCCTTTGGCGTTGAAACCAAACAAGGTGTCTCTGCATTCTGGAAACGTCGTCTGAATGGAGCTGAAAGAGCCGGACGGGCAATACAGGTGATGGATTTAATAGAAAAATATTGTCTTCCAGAGGGAAGAGCTATCGCGATGGTCGCAGATTCTATTGGCCTGAGTCATAAGTCTGTCAGCAATAACTTCGAAGAACTGAAGGCAGCAGCGCGCCGAAGTTTGTCCGATGTCACTGATGCGACGAAAGCACGGAAGCGAAAGGCGGGGTTTAGGTCCGCACCTTAAGATTTTCGCTGGGCTTCACTCCGGCACGTATTCAACCGTCGGAGACCAGTGATGCCCAAAACCAAGTATCTGACCACTTCGGGCCTGCCCCGTGAGGGTCAGGGCGACATTTCGCTCCAGCCACTCGCCTATCGCGTTCCGGATGCCGCGCGTGTGCTCGGCGTCGGCAAGACGTCGCTCTATGAGTTGTTCAAGACCGGAGAATTGACGCCCATCCGTATCGCCGGGCGCACGCTGGTGCCTGCCGATCAAATCCGGCGCCTGATCACGACTGCACCGGCGGCTCTCAACAACAACTAAGTGAACCGCCGGCTCCGAATAGTGGGAACCGGCGGCGCAGGCGTCTCTTTCGTGGTGACACTCGCAAGATAACGCAATGCGCAGCGCTTTTCCATGCCGGGGTCGTGCGAGTGGAGCTTCGCCATGACAACAGCCTCAGCGGCTCTTGCTGCTGCCCTCGCATTGGCTGCCGAGGGCTTTCCATCGTTCCCTTGCGCTTTGAACAAGGCACCGACATGCCCGCGCGGTTTCAAAGTAGCCACCATCGATCCCCAATCTCTGGGTGACCTCTGGCATAGGCATCCAGGTCAGTTGGTCGGGGTACCGACTGGGCCGATTAGTGGCCTGGCTGCGTTGGATATCGATGCAAAGCACGCGGAGGCCCACGCGTGGTGGCGTACGCACCGGCACCGCATACCTGAGACGCGCACTCACCGGACGCGTTCGGGCGGGCTCCACCTGCTCTTTGAGCATGTCTCCGGCCTACGTTGCTCCGCAGGCCGCATTGCCCCAGGGATCGATGTCCGGGCTGAAGGTGGGTACATACTTTGGTGGCCGGGAGCCGGCGAGCCGGTGCTGTGCGACGCTGCACCAGCGCCTTGGCCCCAGTGGTTAGCCAACTCTCTCCAGCCGGCTAGTGCGTCCCCCGTGGAGGCAGCCCGCACGGTCGTTACCGAGCGGGGTGTTACCGGTCGGTATGCTGCCGCCGCACTTCGGCGCGCCGCTCAAAATGTATCGCAAGCACGAGAAGGGCAGCGCAACGACAAACTGAACCGCGAGACGTTCTCGTTGTTGAGATTACCGGAACTGTCCTGGCCTGAGATCGCAGCCACTATGGCGAGGGCAGCGCAGACGGCGGGCCTGCCTGACGCCGAGATTGTAGCTACTCTCAGCAGTGCGGCCGATGCCAGACGGCGAGTTCAATGAGCATGCCTATTCCTGATCCAGTGGCAGCCGCGGCGGTAAAGGAAGCGCGGAAGCCTGATCGGCCATTTTCCCTTTCGTTGGACGAGATGTTGGCGATGCCAGTCCGTGCGTGGTGCTTGGACGGTCTTTTAGCCCCCGGAGAGTTGACCATGCTATGGGGAGAGCCAAAGATCGGTAAGTCCGCACTGGCTCTCTCCGTCGCATATCAAATGGCGGCTGGGCGCGGAGTCGTTCATGGCCACAGCGCCGAAGCCCAGCGGGTCCTCTACGTGGTCGCCGAAGGCCAACAAGACTTTCGCGGACGTTTGATGGTGCTCAAGGCGCGTTTCGGGCACGCCTCAGATTTCCGATGCCGGGATCAGGCAATCGACCTCCGCGACGCCGATAGCGCGGATACGAAGGCTCTGATCGATGACCTTCGTCAGCAAGGGACCACGCTCCTTGTGCTTGATACTGTCTCGAGGATGCTTGGGGCTGCGGACGAGAATTCATCCCGCGACATGGGCGGGTTCATCCGCACGCTCAGCCGGATAATCGCTGAGACGGGAGTAGCCGTGCTCGCTATCCACCATGGCAGGAAGGCGCAATCGGGAGACGCAGAGGGTCTACGGGGGCACGGAAGCTTGCGTGCTGCCGCCGATACAGTAGTCAGGGTTACCAAACTCCCCGGCGATACTCGTATCGCATCTGTTAACGAATCGCGAGCGGCCGCGGGCGGCCCTTGGATTGCGTTCCGATTGTGCGCGCAACCCATTAACCTCGAGGAAGATAACGCGACGGCGTGCTCAGTCATCGTGGCCGACATCCCTTGGAGCGACGTTCCTGAGAGCTCGCTGCCTCGATCCGATGCCGGCCAAAATGGCCGCCGTGGGAAAGGACGCGACGGCCAAAAGGAGGCGAGGTTTAACACAATCCATGCAGCAGTCATCCGCGTCGTCCAGGAAGAAGGGCTTTCACCACCCGAAAGCCGCAACCTTCCAGCCGGAACCATGGGTGTAACCATCGATACAATCAATGCCGCGCTTGATCGGCTATGCCCGGGGGCTACCAACGTCAACAAACGAAAGAGAAGGCAGCTTGCGCTCGGCGCTTTAGAAAATGCCCAGGCCATCGTCCGCGACCACGACGCAGGCATGATCTGGCTTGTTCCGAGCTAAGCCGGTGGTCCTGACCAATGTGAAGTGTGAAGCGTGTGAATTTTCACGACTGTATTCACGCCATCAACAAGCGTGATCGCGTGATGTGTGAATACCCCCCTTTAGGGGGGTTCACTTCACACTCACGCAAGCGGCTGCTTCAGCATGGTACGGCCGAAGGGTCCTCCTCTTTTTGGACGCGCTATCGCATTGCCGCTGAGGGCCATTTCGGTGGTTGCGCTGGTGCGAGCCGCGAGGTCCAGCACCGTACCTCGCGCTATCCTATCAAGCGGGAGTGCTTCGGCGACTGCCAAATGCAACTTCGCGCGTCCACTCCCACGCCCCAGAACCTGCTGATAATATTCAATACTTTAGGGTCGAATTCACGTCGATATAGGGCGTATCCGCTGCCTTCGCCGTTGGGTGATCTATTGCCAGGTCCGCGGACAGCGGGATGATGTCAGAGGCAGGGGCGAATCTCTGCGGGCAGTTGCTATGATAGCCGAAAGCGTGGTCGCTGTTGCCGATGATGCATTCGTGTTGCGCGTTTCCACTGCTGCCCATATGAGAAATGGACTGCCGATTTGGCTGTCCCGTGTAGGGCGTCAATCGTATACGAGACGAAAAAAATCCGGCTCAGGGTCAACTACCGTCCGGTATGATCCGAGGCCGGAGGATTTCCCGACTAAACGCCCCTTCGCATCGCTATATTGCTCGGCGTACTGCGGCACCGCGCGGCTGACGCGAACAGCCGAAGCCATCAGGCGCACGCCCGGCATGGAATTTCCCCTGGGGATTGAACGACCATGCCAACGGGTCAGCAAACCCTGTCGAGGTATGAACACATCGGTAGGTAGCCATCCGGGCCCATTTCAGCTGATAATGATGGCAAGATGGAAACGTTCGATCAAATCAAGCCGGGCGCGCGGCTTCGTGGCCTTGACCCTGGCGGCATCGCCGAGGTTGTTCAGGCCTCGCGGTTCGGCAACGACGCGATCAATCTTGTCTTCCGCGTCAACGGCCGTGTGGGAGAGCGCCTTGTTTACCGTGGGGACGAGGTCGCATTCGAGCTTCTGGAGACCGGGCGCACCTACGCATTCGATGCCGACGGCAGTCTCCTCCGCTTGGCCTCCGAAGCGTATCGGCTGCGCCTCGCCCACCTCTTCGACCCTTATCTGGCGGTCAGCGCCTCGCAGATCGAAGCACTTCCCCACCAGATCACCGCCGTCTACGGCGTAATGCTGCCGCGCCAACCGCTCCGTTTCCTCCTGGCCGACGATCCGGGCGCCGGCAAGACGGTCATGGCCGGTCTGCTCATCAAAGAGCTACTCATCCGCGGCGACCTCGAGCGCTGCCTCATCGTCGCCCCCGGTAGCCTGGTCGAACAGTGGCAGGAGGAAATGGCCGAGAAATTTGGCTTGGCATTCGATTTGATGTCCCGCGAGCAGATCGAGAACTCGGTATCGGGCAACCCATTTGCCGAGCGGAACCGCCTCATTCTCCGGCTCGACATGGCGGCACGCTCTGATGAACTGCAGGCGAAGATCAAGGCCGCGCCAGAATGGGATCTGATCATTTGCGACGAAGCCCACCGCATGGCCGCGTCCTACTTCGGCGGCGAGGTCAAAGAGACCAAGCGGCACAAGTTCGGCAAGCTGCTGGGGACCCTGACCCGCAACTTCCTGTTGATGTCGGCGACGCCGCACAACGGCAAGGAAGCTGACTTCCAGCTTTTCATGGGCTTGCTCGATGCCGATCGCTTCGAAGGCCGATTTCGCGAGGGTATCCACAAGGCCGACGTCTCCGACATGATGCGCCGGCTTACCAAGGAGGAACTCTACCGCTTCGACGGAACCCCACTTTTTCCCGAACGGCGCGCATATACCGCGAGTTACGAACTCTCCCCTCTGGAAGCTGATCTCTATCAGGCGGTTACGACCTACGTGCGGGAGGAGATGAACCGCGCCGACCGGTCAGGCGATGGCAAGCGACAGAACAGCGTCGGCTTCGCACTCCAGATCCTGCAAAGGCGTCTGGCGTCCTCGTCCGCGGCAATCCACCGCTCTCTGGAGCGGCGTCGCAAGCGGCTGGAGGAGCGGTTGCGGGAGGAGAAGCTGGTTCGCCATTCCGGCTCGGCGCGTCTGGCCGGCGGGCCGGCGCTTCCGTCCGTCGATCCCGACGACCTCGAAGATGTCCCAGGGGAGGAAGCTGAGGCGATCGAGGAACAGCTCGCCGACCAAGCGACCGCTGCGGTGACACTGGCCGAGTTGGAGGCCGAGATCGTCATTCTCCGTGATCTGGAGGCGCGGGCGCTGCAGCTGAAGCTATCCGGGCAGGACGCCAAATGGCGCCAGCTAGAGACGATCCTCGACGACCCGATCATGCACGATCCGGCCACTGGCTTGCGGCGCAAGATACTGATTTTTACCGAGCCTAAGGATACGCTGGAATACCTTCAGCAGAAGATCGTCGGCCGGCTTGGCGATCCTGCCGCGGTTGTCGTCATCCATGGCGGCGTGGCGCGGGAAGCCCGGCGCGCCGGTATCGCGGCCTTCAACTCGGACCCCGTCGTTCGCGTGATGATCGCCAATGACGCCGCCGGCGAAGGCGTGAACCTCCAGCGTGGCGCCCATCTGATGGTCAATTACGACCTGCCCTGGAACCCCAACCGCCTCGAGCAGCGCTTCGGCCGCATTCACCGGATCGGCCAAACCGAGGTCTGCCACCTGTGGAACCTGTGCGCCGCCAATACGCGCGAGGGCGAGGTCTACCGGCGTCTCCTGGAGAAGCTCGAGGAGGCCCGCAAGGCGCTTGGCGGCAAGGTGTACGACGTGCTGGGTCAGCTCTTCGAGGGCCAGGCGCTGCGCGACCTGTTGGTGGACGCCATCCGCTACGGTGACGCACCGGAAACCAAAGCTAGGCTGTTCCGCAAGGTCGACGATGCGGTGGATGTTGGGGCGATCGAAGCCCTGGTCGCCGAGCGCAAGCTGACGTCCGAGGGGATGGACCCGCACGCCGTCGCCGCGATCCGCGAGGAGATGGAGCGGGCTCAGGCTCGCCGCCTGCAACCCCATTTCATCGGTGCCTTCTTCCGCGAGGCGTTCCAGTTGCTCGGCGGCCGCATTGCCGGGCGGGAGACCGGCCGGTTCGAGATATTGCGGGTTCCCCCGGTGCTGAAGCATCGCGATCGCCTGATCGGCCGCGGTGATCCGGTGCTGGACCGCTACGCCCGCGTGACGTTCGATAAATCACGAATTGTCGGCACGCCGCAGGCCGAGCTTCTGGCGCCAGGGCATCCGCTGCTTGATGCCGCACTGGACGTGGTGCTGGAGCGCTTTCAGCCGCTGCTCCAGCAAGGCGCTGTGCTGGTGGACGATGCGGACGATGGGCAGGCCCCGCGCCTGCTGGTCTACCTTGAGCATTGCATCCGCGACGGCCGGGTTGCCAAGTCGGGCGAACCTCGCGGCATATCCCAGCGGCTCCAATTCATTGAGCTACGAGAGGACGGCGAGACCTTGGACGGCGGGCCGGCGCCGTATCTGGACTACCGCCCGATCACGCCCGAGGAGCGCAATCTCATCGCCGATGCGATCGACGCCCCCTGGCTGTCCGGCCATGTTGAAGACCAGGCGCTCGGGTACGCCATCGCGCATCTGGTGCCGAGCCACCTTGCCGAAGTGAAACACCGCCGCCTCGCCGAGATCGACAAGGTCGAACGCGAGGTACGCGCCAGGCTCAACCGCGAGATCAACTACTGGGATGCCCGCGCCGCCCGGCTGCGCGAGGAGGAGCGCGCCGGCAAGGAACAGCGCATCAACGCCTCCAATGCCGAGGCGACCGCCCAGCGACTGGTGGAGCGGCTGCACAAGCGGCAGGAGGAACTGGCGCGAGAGCGGCAGATCGCCGCCCTGCCGCCGGTGCTGAAAGGGGCGGCGCTGATCATCCCCAAGGGCCTGCTGCTGACCCGCAGCGAACCTGCCACGCCGCGGGTGATGGCCGGCTTCTCCGAGGATGCCGCATCGCGAGCTGAGGTGGAACGCCTGGCGATGGAGGCGGTGTTTGCCGCCGAACGCCAACTCGGCCACACACCGCGCGACGTTTCTGCCGAAAAGAAGGGCTGGGACATCGAAAGCCGCGACGGCCGGCTGGGCCATCTGCGCTTCATCGAGGTGAAAGGCCGGCAGGCCGACAGCCGCGACGTGATCCTGACCAAGAACGAAATCCTCGCCTCGCTCAACGCGCCGGAGGCCTTTGTCCTGGCGATCGTGCCGATCGAGGCGGGCTTCGCCCAGCAGCCCGTGTATGTGCGCCGCTTCGCCACCCGCGAGCCCGGCTTTGCCGAAACCGCCGTGGTGTTCAACATCGCCGATCTGTTCTCGCTCGGCGGCCCGCCCGGCTGATCCAGTGAACGAACCTCGGGAAGACCAGCAATGAGCCATAATCTGTTCGGCAAAACGATGGCATTCGTCGGCAAGACGCCTTGGCACGGTCTGGGCACGCCGGTTCCGGCGGGTGTCGGCAGCGCCGCCATGATCCGCGCCGCCAACCTCGACTGGAAGGTGCGCAAGGAGCCGGCGCCCGGCGCCCGGGTCATCCACAAGACCAAGGGCCGTGATGTCTACGAGCGGTACGCGGTAACCCGCGATCGGGTGGGCGAAGAGACCGTCGCGCCCATGCTCGGCATCGTCAAAGACGCCTACGAACTGGTGCAGAACGACGAGGCATTCGCCTTCTTCGATCCGCTCATCTCGGCCAGCCAGGCGCGCTACGAGGCAGCCGGCGCGCTGGGCAACGGCGAGCGCGTCTGGGTGCAGGTGCGCGTCGGCGGCACGATCGAGGTGGCCGAGGGCGACGCGGTGCAGAAATTCCTCCTGCTGGCTAACTCTCATGACGGCAGCGGCTCACTCAGTCTGCGCTTTACCCCGATCCGCGTCGTCTGCGAGAACACGCTCAACTGGGCCACCCAGGGCGGCGAGCATGTGGTCAAACTGCGCCACAGCCGGCGCGTGCATGACCGGTTAGGCGATCATCAGACCGAGCTCCTGCGCCAGCTGATCGACGATACCTTCAACCGGATGGCGAAAGACTTTCGCCGCCTCGCCGCGGCCCATGCCGATGCGGCGCGGCGGGCGCGCTTCCTGGAGGCGCTCTTTTCGACAAAGTCCGACCCCAAGGGCGAGTCGCCCATCTGGCAGCAGCGCATTGATGCGGTGCTGGCTGACAAAAAGGTCACGCCCGCCGCCTCGCGCCATAGCATGTGGGCGCTGTATAACGCTGTCACCCGCGCCGAGGACTACCGCGAAACCCGCGAGACGAACGCCGAAGCTCGGCTGGAGCGGGTTTGGTTCGGCAGCGGGGCCGACTTGAAGATTAAGGCGCTCCACGCGGCGCTGGCCTTATGCGGATGACAGCAGGACCTATGCGCAAGAAGCTTATCGAAGTCTCGATCCCCCTCGAAGCGATCAACAAGGCCTCGGCGCGGGAAAAATCCATCCGCCATGGCCACCCCTCCACCCTGCATCTGTGGTGGGCGCGGCGGCCCCTGGCGGCATGCCGGGCGGTGCTGTTTGCGCAACTGGTGGACGACCCCTCTGCCTGGCCCGACCGCTTTCCCACCGAGGTGGCGCAGGAGGCCGAGCGCAAGCGGCTGCATCGGGTGATCGAGATGATGGTGCCGTGGGAGGCGTCGAACGATGAGGCGATCCTGAACGCCGCGCGTTGGGAGATCGCCCGCTCGGTTGCCTGGGGCCTCGGCGAGGAGCCGCCGCCGGCGACCGATGGGCCGGCGATCCTGGATTACCTGCAAACCAAGGCGCCGCCGGTCTACGATCCGTTCTCCGGTGGCGGCTCGATCCCGCTGGAGGCGCAGCGCCTGGGCCTGCGCGCCTATGGCAGCGACCTCAACCCAGTGGCGGTGCTGATCGGCAAGGCGCTGGTGGAGATCCCGCCGAAATTCGTCGGCCAGCCACCAGTCAACCCCGACGCCAGGGCCGAGCGGGCGCGCGGCGGGGCTTGGCAGGGGCGTGGCGCGCAGGGGCTGGCGGCGGATGTGCGCCATTACGGCCAATGGATGCGTGACGAGGCCGAACGGCGCATCGGTCATCTCTATCCGAAGGCGACGCTGCCGGATGGCTCGCAGGCGACCGTGATTGCCTGGCTCTGGGCGCGCACGGTGCGCTCGCCCGATCCCGCCGCGAAAGGCGCGATGGTGCCGCTGGTGTCGTCCTTCCTGCTGTCCGCTCAGGAAGGCAAGAAGGCCTGGGTTGAGCCAGTGATTGACCCGACCGCGCCGGATGGCTGGCGGTTCGACGTGCATACGGGGGCGCTTGCGGCGGTGGATGAGCAACGGCTGAAGAAGGGATCGAAGACCTCACGTGGCTCCAATTTTGCCTGCGTATTGACGGGCGCAGCGATCGATGGGGGCCACGTGAAGGCTGAGGGCATGGCTGGACAGATGGGCGCACGGCTGATGGCAGTGGTCGCGGAGGGAAGCCGTAGGAGGATTTATCTTTCACCGACGGATCAACAGCAAGCGACAGCTTTTCATGTACCCCCCGCAGAATCGGGCGCCATCGCCCAAGCGCTGCCTAACGATCCGCGGGCGATCTGGTGTACGTTGTATGGGCTTGATACTTTCGAGAAGCTCTTCACCCCGCGCCAGTTGGTGGCGCTGACGACGTTTTCCGATCTCGTGGCCGAGGCGCGGGAGAAGGTGCTGATGGACGCACGCGCGGCAGGCCTCCCCGCCAACCCCACCCCGCTCCACCAAGCCGGCACCGGCGCCACCGCCTATGCCGACGCGGTGGCAACTTACCTGGGGTTCATGGTCGATCGCGCAAGCGACCGAAATTGCTCAATATGCTCCTGGGATGCTGGCCCACCCGGAACCAAAGCATCGACGGGTGGGTCCGCGAGGACCGCGGGCGTACGAAATGTGTTCGCACGACAAGCGATCCCGATGACTTGGGACTTTGCAGAAGCAAATATCTTTAGCGGCTCCGGGGGCGGCTTCCTCAGCTCTCTGGACTGGATAATCCCGGCTGTCCAGCGTAGCCAAGTTCCAACCGGGGATGGAGAAATATTCTCGATCGATGCCCGAAAGAATTCGTTTCCTATTCGACCCGTAGTTATTTCTACCGACCCACCTTACTATGACAACATTGGTTATGCCGATCTATCCGATTTCTTCTACGTCTGGCTCAAGCGGTCACTCAGCGGCATCTGGCCCGATCTGTTCCGCCGTCTGACGACGCCTAAGGGTGAGGAACTCGTTGCTACCGCCTAGCGTCACGGCGGCAGAGAGGAGGCCGAAGCCTTCTTCATGCGGGGTATGGGCGAAGCCCTGACCGCGATGCGCAAGGCGGCGACCGACACTGAGCCGCTTGCGATCTACTACGCGTTCAAGCAGTCCGAACTCGCCGAGGAGGGCGTCGTCTCGGCTGGTTGGGCATCTTTCCTCCAGGCTGCCGTCGATGCCGGCCTTACCGTTGATGGCACATGGCCGGTCCGCACCGAACTGGCCAATCGGATGATCGCCAGGGATACAAATGCCCTCGCATCCTCCATCGTGCTGGTTTGCCGCAAGCGCGGCGAGGCGGCGCAGACTATCACGCGCGCCGAATTCATCCGCGCGCTCAAACGCGAAATGCCGGATGCGATCGACGCCATCCGCAAGGCCGGCGTCGGCCCGGTGGACATGGAGCAGTCGGTCATCGGGCCGGGCATGGGTGTGTTCACCCGCTTCGAAAAGGTGCTGGAGGACGACGACAGCACCATGAACGTGAAGACCGCGTTGGGCATGATCAACCGCGTCTGGGAGGAACTCGAGAACGAGTTGGACACCGCCTTCGACCCGGAAACCCAGGTGGCGCTGGCCTGGTTCGCCACCTATGGCTTCGACGCCAAGCAGTCCGGCGAGTTGATCACCCTGGCCAACGCTAAGAACATCCCGCTCGGCGCGCTGTTCGCCTCGGGCGTGTTCCAGGACCTGCACGGCCGCGCCGGCCTGACCCCGCGCACCGATCTGCCGCCCGGCTGGTCCCCGGCTACCGATCGCACTCCGACGGTATGGGAATGCGTGCAGCATACCGCCCGCGTACTGAACGCCGAAGATGGCGGCGGCGACGCCGCGGCCGCGCTGGTGGCACAGATGGGCGCCCGCGCCGACGCCGCCCGCGCGCTCGCCTACCGCCTGTTCGAAATCGCCACCAAAAAGAACTGGGCCACCGAGGCGCTGGTCTACAACGAACTCGCCGAGGAATGGCCAAAGCTGGAAGACCGCGCCAGCCGGCTCGATAATGCCGAACCCGCCGCGCGGCAGGCGACGCTGCTCTGACCGGCAGGAGCGCAAGGGAGCCGCGCCCGGTGACACATGAGGAAGACGCGCTGCGCCGGGTGCAGGATGGACTGCTGCATTTGCGCCGTGGACTGGCGCCGGTGGTGACCGCCCGGATGCAGGCAAGGTTCGGCGCCGACTGGCCGAGCCGCGCCAGCCGGGCCGGCGGGGGACGCGCCGATGCGGCCCTGGATGCCTATGGGCTACTCAGAACGATGATCGACTGCTGGCGGGAGGCGTTCGCCGAGACGCTGCCGCGCGAGGAACGACACCTTGCACGCTCCTTCGTCACCATGGCGCTCGAGGCGCGCAACGCGGTGGCGCACGCTGCTGCGGACACGCTGCCGCAGGCGACCACGCTCCGCTACCTGGACGCCATGCTCCAGCTCCTGCGCCACGTTCAGGCACCGGCGACGGAGGTAGAGGCGCTGCAACGTCTCTACGACGCCCAACTCCGCCCTGATGATGCCGGGCAGCAGGGGGCGAGGCCGGCCAGTGGGATAGGCGGTGCGAAGCCGACGGGCACGATCGAGGCGCGACTGCTCGCCTATGTCAGCAGGAACCGGGGCCTAGACGACGATGAATTGTCGCGCAACCTGGATATTCGGCCGCGACAGGCCATCAACCAAGCCGCACGGCGACTCGTCGCCCAAGGCAGGCTGCGGCGGGCGCGCGGCCCGGCCGGCAAGATTGTCAATTTCGCGGAGGAACCCTGTCCATGAGCAGCGACAAGGAAATCGTGGGGCGGGTGCAAGAGGGACTTTATCACCTCCGCAAGGGCCTCACTCCGTTTGTGGATGCGCGGATGCGCCGCGCGCGCGGGGCCGATTGGCTGCGCTACGCCAGCCGCGCGGCCGGGGCTGGGCCGGACGATGCACTGGACGCCTATGGGCTGGTCAAAACTATCATCGACAACTGGCGCGACGTGTTCGACGAGGCATTCTCCCGCAACGAAAAGCACCGGGCGCGCAATTTCGCCTCGGTGGCGCTGGACGCCCGCAACGCCACTGCGCACTTGGCGCTGCCGCTGAGCGACGCCGAGGCGCTGCGCTACCTCGACGCCATGCACCAGTTGCTGCGCATGGCCAAGGCGCCGGATGCCGAAGTGGCGGTGCTACGCGAACTGTATGACGCCCAGCGCAATCTCGGTGTCGCAGCGGCAACACCAAAGCCTGAGCCGGCGCCAGCGCCCCCACGGCTGGACCTCGCCGAGGACGACGGGCCGGCCAAGGCGCTGCGGCCATGGGTGGAAGTGGCGCTGCCGCACCCGGACGTCATCGCCGCCCGCTTCCAGGAGGCGGAGTTTGCCGCCGATCTGTTCGCCGTGGATGCGGGGTTGGCCGGCGAGAGCTACGCCACGCCGACCGCGTTCTTCCGGATGACCTTCCTGACCGAGGGACTGAAGCGCGTCCTCGGTTCGGTGATCCATCGCCTCGCCGGCGGTGGCGGCGACCCGGTGATCGGCCTGCAAACCGCGTTCGGCGGCGGCAAGACCCACACCATGCTGGCGATCTATCATCTGGCAAAGCATCTGCGCGAAGGCGGCGACCCGGCGGCGCTGACCGGCATGACGCCGCTCTTGGCGCCACTCGGTAAGGCCCGGCTGCCCAAGCCGAAGGTGGCGGTGTTCGTCGGCTCCTCCAAGGGCACCGACGTCTCCCTGACCCTCAAGGGCGGCCCGCAGCTGCGCACGCTATGGGGCTACATCGCCTGGCGGTTGGCCGGCGATCGCGGTCTGAAGCTGGTGGCGGAGGCCGAGGCCGCGCGCACCAACCCCGGCTCCGAACTGATGGTCGAGGTGTTCCGCCTCGCCGGGCCGTGCGTGATCCTGCTGGACGAGGTGGTCGCCTTCGCGCGCCAGTTGCCTGATGACCGGTTCGAGGCGCTGCTGTCATTCATGCAGTCGCTGACCGAGGCGGCCAAGATGGTGCCTGGCGTGCTGGTGGTGGGCTCGCTGCCGGAAAGTGCTGCTGAAGCCGGTGGCGACAAGGGCGCGGCGGCGCTGACCCGGTTGCAGGCGGTGTTCGGCCGCGTGCACTCCAGTTGGCTCCCGGCCTCCGGTGACGAGACCTATGAGATCATCCGCCGCCGCCTGTTCCAGCCGCTGGATACGGAAGGGGAGCGGGCGCGGGACCAGACCGTAAAAGCGTTCCACGACCTCTACCGCAAGAACCCGGCGGAGTTTCCACCCGAGGCGAAGGAAACGCGCTACCTCGAACTGTTGCGCCTCTCCTATCCCATCCACCCGGAACTGTTCGACCGGCTGTCGAAGGACTGGGCGAGCCTGGCCAATTTCCAGCGCACCCGCGGCGTGCTGCGCTTCATGGCCAATGTCATCGGCGTGCTGTGGAACATGCAGAGCCGCGACCCGCTGATCACCCCCGGCCGCGTACCGATCGCGCATGAGCGGGTCCGGGCCAGTGTCCTCTATCCGCTCAATCCGGCTTTCGGCGCCGTCGTGGACAAGGAAGTGGATGGGGATGGTGCGCTACCGGCTCGTATGGAAGCCAACACCACCCGCCGTATGTCGCAACTGCACGCGGCCACCCGCGCCGCGCGTTCGGTGTTCCTGTGTTCCGCGCCGCTGGTCGGGCGCCCCAATGCCGGGCTGACAGGGCAGGGGTTGCGTCTGGCGTGTGCCGAGCCCGGCGATCAGTTGGCAATCTTCGGAGAGGCGTTGCGGGAGTTGAGCGAGCGCGCGACATACCTCTACGAGGAAGCCGGGCGCTACTGGTTCTCCACCCAGCCGACGCTGAACCGCCTCGCCGACGACCGCGCGCGCGCACTGGCTGATCGGCAGCATGAGATCGACGCCGAGATCGTGCGCATGCTGACCGCGGACGCCGCGTCCAGGGGCAGCTTCCATCGCGTGTTCGCGGCACCGGATGATCCGACGGCGATCGACGAGGCACAGGCGCTGTCGCTGGTCATCCTGCGCCCCAGCACGCCGCACGCAGGCAAGGGCATAACTGGCACCGCGGCGACCGAGGCGGTTTCCGAAACGCTGATGCGCTGCCGCTCGTCGCAACGTCGCTCTCGGAACACGCTGATCTTCCTGGCGGCCGATGAGGTGTATCTGGCAAATGCGCGAGAAGTCGTGGCGAAAGCCATGGCCTGGGTCTCGATTGCCAGTGACAAGCGCCTCCTGGAGCAAATGACCAGGGCGCAGACCGCGGACGCCACCGACAAGGTGAAGAACTTCGGCGACGGCGCACAGAAGGCGGTACGCGCGGCCTGGAACCACATCTTCTACCCGATCAAGAGCGAGACGCTCGGCAAACCCTTCGACCTGGAGCACAGCCTGATCTCGTCGCGAGACCGGGCAGCGATACCGACCGTGGTATATGACAAGGTCAAAGGCGACGGGATCGCGCTTGAAAAACTCGGCGCCGAGCGTCTGTGGGTTGCGTTGAAGCCGATCTGGCCCGCCGATCGCCCGCATCTGCCGATATCGGAGCTCGCCGACTGGTTTACCTCGTTCGTCTACCTGCCGAAGCTGCGAGACCGAGTGGTGCTGGAGATCGCCATTCGCGATGCGGTAGCCAAGCTGGACCCGCAATTCGGCTATGCGGACGAGTTCGACGAAGCCAACGACCGATACCGCAACCTGATCTGGGCTCAGAACCCGCCAGAACTGCCCCCGGCAAGCGCCGTGGTCGTGCGCGCAGCAGAGGCGCTGACACAACTCAGGGAAGCACAGGCGAAAACGCCCCCTCCGGGTTCCTCTCCCGGTGAGAAACCGCGGGACCCACCGGGTGGCTCGGCGGAGCCTCCACCGAACGAGCCAGCTGCTCCACGCAAGCTGCGGCGTTTCTATGGTTCGGTAGAGATCGACATGGTGCGGCCGGTCAAATCGTTCGACGGCATCCTGAATGCAGTTGTGATGGAACTGCAGCGGACACCGGGCGCAAAGATAAAGCTGACACTCGAGATAGAGGCGGAGGCCGAGGATGGATTTGCGGACGGGGAGGTTGGGGTGATCCGTGACAACGCAAAGCAGTTGAAATTCAATACGGGATCAACCGGATTTGAGGATTAGGCGAATAGCTATTTGCGGTAGAGCAAAAAATCCAGACCAGAATTTCGACGGGGGGACCATCTTGTTGACCCCACCCCCACCTCCTTGTGTTGGCGGGGGGGGGCCGGCTAGGCGCGGCCATCTCTGCGTTGCAGCCGACACCATTGGAGACACATTGAACCATGGCGATCCAGGACATATCCGACCCACAAGCGATCCGGGCTGCCGTCGCCGAGTATGATGGGATCGGGGCGGCAGCGTTCTTGTCCAAGTATGGCTTTGGGCGCGCGCCGTCCTGTTTCCTGGAAATTGCTGGCGAGCGATACGATAGCAAGGCGGTAGTAGGGGCGGCACACGGATACCAATTCCCCGAGGCTGGCCCGTTGAACGCGTCTGAGTTTTGCGGGGGCGAAGCAGCGGTGGCGCGGCTTTTAGAAGGAATGGGGTTTGTTGTGATCGGTTCGGCGCAGGAAGTCGTCACATCTTCAACTGATGACGCCGAGATCGCGAGAACGATTGACGCAGGGGCAGGCCGGAAGGCGCGGAACACGAAACTGGCTCAATACGGCCCCGATGAAGAAAATCGAGCAGGCAATCAAGCTGCATGGACAAAGGCTCATCCCGGCGAGCTTGGCACCAACAATCCCTTTCAGCGGCCTCTGGCTTATAGCGCTGAGCATCTAGATCGCGCGCGGCGGTTTGGCGAATGGAGAGATGCGAACCCCTCAGAGCCAACTTCGAGAAATCCTCACGCATGGCCGGTGGCAGAACCTCGGGCACACGGTCGCCCTAGCCTCCCGCAGGGTGCGCCGTTATTCAAGGTGGTCGACCCTGAGGTGCGAGCTCCGGAGGTGGACAAGGGCGAGGGCACAGACGCCCGCGAGGCGGTCGAGGGCGCTCGGAAGGTCGAATATAGACGGCACAGTGCGCGGGAGCGGTCGCGCAAGCTGGTGACCCTGAAGAAGGAAGCAGCATTGGCGGCAACCGGAGCGCTTGCCTGCGAGGTGTGTAGGTTCGACTTCTCCGACACATACGGCAAGCGAGGCGAGGGCTTCATAGAGTGCCATCATACGAAGCCGGTCGAGACGTTGGGCGATGGGACACCAACCAAATTGGCCGACCTCGCGCTGCTCTGTGCTAACTGCCATCGGATGATACATGGTCGCCGACCGTGGCTTTCAATCGGGGAATTGAGGGCCTTGATAGGCGCGGTCTAGCGGGTCAGTCCCCCAATCCTGTTCGCGCCCGACCGCGCTTTATTTAGGGGATAGTAGAGGGGATTATGACGAAAGTCCGCCATAACCGTTTGAAATTAGGGAATTTCAGGCGGACACTCTGTCCGCCAACCCTCGACACGCCCTCATGCACAAACCTACCCAGCGCAGGGGCAATACCCAGCATCCCGCCCACCCAACCCGCGCGAATCCTCCCCGCCCGAACGCCGCTTACAACGCCGCCCGATGCACGCTGCCGCCCTTCACCACCGCCCGCACGCTCCGCTCCGGCGCCGCCAGGATCGCCGCATTGCCGAACGGATCCCCCTCCACCACGATCAGGTCGGCCAGCGCGCCCGGCCGCACCACCCCCAGCCGCCCCTCATAGCCGATCAGCTTCGCCGCAATGGTGGTCGCCGCCGCGATTATGCCGGCGCTGTCCAGCACCCGCGCCCGGATCGCAAACTCCTCGCTCTGCCGCACATGCGTCTCGCCCAACAGGTCAGTGCCATAGGCCATCACCAGCCCGGCATCGCGCATGATCGCCAGGCTCTCGATCCCCGCCCCCCGCACATCCTCAATCTTGGCGATCGAACCGGGCGGGAAGCCGTAGCCCGGTCCGTCCTGCGCCAGCGCCTCATAGGTCACCAGCGTCGGCACCGCGACGCAGCCGGCGGCGGCGGCCAGCTTGGCGGTCGCGGCGTCGATCCGGTTGCAATGCTCCAGGCTGTGCACCCCGGCCCGCACCGCGCGGGCGATCGCCGGCGCAGTATAAAGATGCGCCGACACATAGGTCTCGGCATCCTCGGCCTCGCCGACGATCGCCCGCATCTCGTCCTCGGAATAGCCCTGCCAGGCGATCGGGTCGGTCGGGCTGGCGACGCCGCCATTGGCCATGATCTTGATGAACATCGCCCCCTCGCGCAGTTCCTCGCGTGCCGCCCGGCGCACCTCGTCCACCCCGTCGGCCACCCGCCCCAGCGCGCCGAAATTGCGCCGCCAGCGATTAGGTTCGTGCCAGTCGTGCCGCGGCCGCAAATCCGCGTGCCCGCCGGTCTTGGCCAGCGACTTGCCGCAGACGATCAGCCTGGGCCCCACCGCCAGCCCCTGCGCCACCGCCTCGGCC
>JBEPTZ010000017.1:0-52125 GCA_041691815.1 Rhodospirillales bacterium
GCCCCCACCCCACCCCCCTCCTTTACGCCCACCACAACCCCCCCAAAAACCTCTCCCCCGGGGGCCCCCCCCGCGCCCCCACCATGGTGCCAGCGCGGGCGAAGCCCAGGATGAGAGTTTTTTGGTTCTTTTTTGCAAAAAAGAACATTCTTTATCTTCCTTCCACTTCGATCCCGCATCAACCAGGTTGATAACACCCTCTAGGGGAAGCCGATGGACTATCAATGGAGCTTCGGCTTCCTCTGGCGCTACCAGTTGCTGTTCGTGCGCGGCGTGGAGGTCACCATGGCCTACACGGTCGGCACCATCACCCTCGGCCTGCTGCTCGGGCTGTTCATCGGCGTGGCGCGGCTATCGAAGTCGCGGCTGGTCAACTACCCGCTGATCGGCCTGATCGAGGCGTTCCGCTGCACCCCGCTCTTGGTGCAGATCGTCTGGTTCTACTACGCGCTGCCGGTGATCCTGAATATCCAGATCCCGGCGGTGGTGGCGGCAACCGCCGTGCTGTCGCTGTACACTGCTGCCTTCTATGCCGAGATTTTCCGCGGCGGCATCATCTCCATCGAGCGCGGCCAGTGGGACGCCGCCCGCGCGCTCGGCCTCAGCCCGTGGCGGATGATGCGGCTGGTGATCCTGCCGCAGGCGATGCGGCGGATGCTGCCGCCGTTCATCAATCAGTCGATCACCCAGCTCAAGAACACCTCGCTGATCAGCACCATCGCGGTGCCGGACCTGCTGTATCAGGGCCAGATGATCACCGCCGACACCTACCGCCCGCTGGAAACCTACACCGTGGTGGCATTGGTCTATTTCGCCATGCTGTTCCCCACCACGATGCTGGCGCAATGGTACGAGAAACGGCTGAACGCGGCCAAATAAGCGGTCACGCCCCGAGCAGCGCCAGCACCTCCGCCGCTGCCGCCTGCGACGGCGTGCCGACCGGCGCCGCCAGGCTGGCCAGCACCGGCGCCACCGCCGCGCGCTGGGCAGCGCCGGCCGCCGGGTCCGCCAGCAACGGCCACACCGCGGCGACCAGTTTCTCCGCGGTGCTGTCCTGCTGGATCAACTCGGGTACCAGTTCGCGGCCGGCCAGCAGGTTGACCATCGCGGCGAAACGGATCTTCACCAGCCGCTGGGCGATCATCGCGGTCAGCGGATTCACCCGGTAGGTTACCACCATCGGCACCCCGGCCAGCGCCAGCTCCAAGGTTGAGGTGCCGGATTTGGTCACCGCTGCCGAAGCCGCCGCGAAGGCATCATGCTTGTCGCCAATCTTGGACACGATGATCGGCCGCATCGCCCAGCCCGAGGTCGCCGCCCGCACCGTGTCGGCCACCGCCGAGGCCACCGGCACCACCGCCACCAGACCCGGCAGCGCAGCGGCCAGCCGCGCCAGCGTCTCGGCCAGCACCGGCAGCAGCCTCGCCACCTCACTGCGCCGGCTGCCGGGCAGCAGCAACAGCACCGGCGCGTCAGGCGCCAGGCCATGTGCGGCGCGAAACCGCGCGCCATCGCCATCGCCGGCGCCGGATTCCAGCACCGGATGGCCGACAAACACCGCCGGCAGCCCATGGCGGGCGAAATATTCCGGCTCGAACGGCAGCAGGCACAGCAGCCGGTCCCACAACCCGGGAAAATGCCGTACCCGGCGCTCTCGCCACGCCCAGACCTGTGGTGCGACGTAATGCGCGCGTTTCACCGAGGCGCCGACCAGTTTCAGCAGTCGCAAGGTGAAGCCGGGACTGTCGATGGTCACCAGCACCGCCGGCCGCCGTGCCGCCACATCGTCGGCGGCCTGGTGCAGCAGCCGGCGCAGGCGCAGGATCCGCGGCAGCACCTCCAGCAGCCCCATCACCGCCAACTCGTTGAGCGGAAACAGGCTTTCCACCCCTTGCGCTGCCATCAGCGGCCCGCCGATGCCGACAAACCGCAACTCCGGCCGCGCCGCCCGCAAGGCGGCGATCAGCCGCGCCCCCAGTACGTCGCCGCTCTGCTCGCCGGCGACGATATAGATCAGGTCAGCATTCATGCGTTCTGATAGAGGGCGGCCTGGTTCAGTGCAATCAGGTGCCGGTGGCGCGGATTTCCAGCGGCGGTTCGGCGAGCAACGGCAACGGCAACTCGGTGGAATGCACCAGCCAGAGTCGCGGGCGCATCGGCAGCAATTCGGCGCGCGCCTGCACCGCTTCGGCGGCCTCGTGCAGCAAGGCGACCAGTTGCGCGTGGCTGACTCCGTCGCTCTGCATCACCAGTTGGATCAGCGGGTCGGTCAGCATGGCCTCGTAGGTCAGTTCGGCGCACATGGCGGAGCCCTCTCGGCTGTCAGGTCGCGATCTTTCATGCGCCCAGCCTGCACTCCGGTCCGTGGCAGAAATATGAATTAACTGAACGTCATACCTCGGCCGCAGCAGCCTCGAAAGCGGCTAGGCCTTCGGCGACGGTGGCGCGATCCAGGCCGTGGGTGATGAATACGATGCGGCTGGTGCGCGGGTCGCCCTCCGGCCAGGCGGGCAGCAGGGTCGGCTCGTGGAACATGTGCTGCACGCCGTGGATCGCCACCGGGCGGTCCTGGCCGATCAGGTTCAGGATGCCTTTTACGCGCAGCAGGCTCTCGCCACGGGTGCCGATCAGCATCTCCAGGCAGGTGCCGACGCCCTGCCAGTGCAGCGGGTGGTCGTAGGTGAGGCAGAAGGATTCGATGCCCTGGTGGCGGGTGGCGTCGGGGCCGAAAGCGGCCGCATCGAGCCATTTTTGCACGTCCAAAAGCTTGCCTTTGGCGGTAAAAAGGCCGCAATCGAGCAGTTTTTCGGCGTCCAGGGCGCCGCGAATGGCGGTGAGGATGGCCGCCGAGGGGTTCAAAAGGCGGATTTTGGCGGTGAGTTGCAATGTTTCGGGGGCGAGATCGGTCTTTGTCATAACTATCCGGTCGGCCATGGCGACCTGCCGGCGGGCGGTGTCATGCGCATCCAGCGTCGCCGCGGCGTGGACCGCATCGACCACGCAGACCAGGCCGTCCAGGCGGAAATGCCGCACCAGCGCCACGTCGCCCATCAGCGACTGGATCACCGGCGCCGGATCGGCCAGGCCGGTGGTTTCCACCACCACCCGGTTGATCTCGCCCGAGAGCACCCGCGGCACCAGGTCGCGCAGCGCCCGCACCAGATCGCCGCGCACCGCACAGCACAGGCAGCCGGAGGGTAGCAGCACGGTATCCGGCGGGTCTTCGCGGATGGTGCCGACCAGCAGGTGGTCGATGCCGATCTCGCCGAACTCGTTGACCAGCACGGCGGTTCCGGCCATCGACGACTGCTGCAGCAAGGCGTTGAGCAGCGTGGTCTTGCCGGCACCGAGGAAGCCGGTGAGCAGGGTGACGGCGACCGGATCAGTCATGGCGGTGGCCGTAGAGTTGCGCCGGATCAACCAGAGGTGCCGCAATTTCAACCAGTTGGCCGTCGCGGACGGCACGGAAGAAGCAGTCCCGCCTTCCGGTGTGGCAGGCAACGCCCTGCTGGTGGACCAGCAACAGAATGGTGTCGCCGTCGCAGTCCAGGCGGAGTTCGTGCAGGGTCTGCTGCTGACCCGAGGACTCACCTTTGCGCCATAACCGGTTGCGGCTGCGGGAGAAATAGCAGACACGGCCGGTCGCCAGGGTCTCCGCCACCGACTCGCGGTTCATCCAGGCCAGCATCAGCACCTCGCCGGTGTCGTGCTGCTGGGCGATGGCCGGCACCAGGCCGTGCTCGTTGAAGGCGATGGAGTCGAGTAGGTCGGCAGCGGCCATGATGTTATCCTGTAGCGATGGGAGCATGGAATATAGCATGGCGATGAGCGAAGCGTTCTCCGCGCCCACCGCAACCCTGCTGGAGCAGGCAGCGGCGGCCTGCGACAAACGTGGCACCCGGCTGACCGAGTTGCGCCGCGAGGTGCTGGGGCTGATCCTGGAGGCACCCGGCCCGACCGGCGCCTATGAGCTGCTCGACCGGCTGCGCGCCCGGCGCGGCACGGCGGCCCCGCCGACCGTGTATCGCGCGCTGGATTTCTTGCAGGACCAGGGCCTTGTGCATCGCATCCAAAGCCTGTCGGCGTTCGTCGGCTGCGTCGAGGAACATGGCCACCGCCACCCGGCGCAGTTCCTGATCTGCCGGCTTTGCGGCAAGGCGATCGAAATCGAGGATCATGGGTTGGCGCATGCGCTCGATGACGCGGCGGCGAAGGTGGGGTTTAAGGTGTCGGGGGCGACGATCGAGGCGGTGGGGGTTTGTGAGACGTGCCGCAAGGACGGCAAGTACGGGCTTCTTTTTGTCAACAAAAAGACGCTTTTACCCCCGCCTTCCAACATTGCCGTTTTGGAGACTCCGCAGTCTCCAGCTCACCAATGTTGCAAGGCGGACAGGAATTTTTTGGTTCTTTTTTGCAAAAAAGAACTGCTGCTCTTGCATAGGGTCCGATGATGGTTACGCGCATTCCGTTTGCCGATCTGACTGAAACACGCTGGGCGAATGGGGCGGGGCGGAAGGCGGATATTGTGGTCGGCCCCGGTTGGACGCTGGCGTTTGCCTGGCTGGATGGGCCGGCGGCGTTTTCCGATTATTCCGGGTTCAGTCGCACGATCACGCTGGTGGAAGGCGAGGGGTTCGTGCTGGAGGGGGCGGACCACGCGCTCACGGTGGCCAAGATCGGCGAGCCGGCGAGTTTTGATGGCGGGTGGAAGGTGGCGTGCCGGCTGCTCGGCGGGCCGTGTTTTGTGCTGAACGCCTATTCGGCGCAGGGGCGCTGGCGGCAGACGGTGCGGGTGGTGGAACCGAGTGCGGCCGGGCCGTTATGGGCGGGGGATTTTGTGGTGGTGCTGCGCGGGCAGGTTTCGGTGGGCGGGGTGGCCGGTGGCCCGCGTGATTGCCTGTGCGTCACCGGGCCGGCTGCCGCGTCGGGCAGCGCGGATGGGCTGGTGGCAATTGCGCGGTTCGACTAGCGATCAAAATCGCACGCCTGGTGCTATCGTGCGGATGATCAGGAGCGGTCGGGTCGAGTGGTGCGTGGAGATTCAGCCTGGGGCAAGATTTAAGATTTGCGGAACGGCGCAATTGCCGCGAAAATCGGGGGGGTGAGCGGTTCGAATGGTCCATGGTGGCACCGCCTGAAGGTCCGTCACGTAACTTCCAGAACAGGCTTGCCCAGGTGTAAAACCTGACCCCGACCGCGCCGCTCACCGACCTCGAAAGCGAGTGCAAACGCTGGTCGCCGTGAACAGGATGGGCTAGGGTTTTATTCACTACATAAATGAGTCCCACGAACAAGACCGGTTAGGAGCGCTGATCATGGCTGATGAGATTCTGAACAAAGGCAAGTGCCCGGTAACGCACCTTACGACCGCGTTTGGTGCCCCTGTAACTGACAATCAGAACAGTCTCACGGCCGGTCCGCGCGGCCCGCTTCTGGCCCAGGACGTCTGGCTCAACGAGAAGCTCGCCAATTTTGTCCGGGAGGTGATTCCTGAGCGCCGCATGCATGCCAAGGGGTCGGGAGCGTTCGGCACGTTTACCGTCACGAAGGATATCAGCCGCTACACGCGCGCCAGGATATTCTCTGAAATTGGCAAGAAGACCGAGATGTTCGCCCGCTTCACCACCGTCGCCGGCGAGCGTGGAGCGGCTGACGCCGAGCGGGATATTCGCGGATTCGCACTGAAGTTCTATACCGAGGAAGGCAATTGGGACATGGTCGGCAATAACACGCCGGTCTTCTTCATGCGCGACCCGCGCAAGTTCCCCGATCTCAACAAGGCGGTGAAGCGCGACCCCGGCACCAACATGCGCAGCGCGACCAATAATTGGGATTTCTGGACGCTGCTGCCGGAGTCCTTCCACCAGGTAACGGTGGTCATGTCGGATCGCGGCATTCCGAAGAGCTATCGGCACATGCACGGTTTCGGCAGCCACACTTACAGCTTCTATAATGAGGCCGGCGAGCGCTTCTGGGTGAAGTTTCACTTCAGGACCCAGCAAGGCATCGAAAACCTGACCGACGCTGAAGCGGCGGCGGTCGTCGGCAAGGATCGTGAAAGCAACCAGCGCGATCTCTACGACGCGATCGGGCGTGGCGACTTTCCGAAATGGAAGATGTTTGTCCAGATCATGCCGGAAGCCGACGCGGAGACGTATCGCTTCCACCCGTTCGACCTCACCAAGGTCTGGTACAAGGCGGACTACCCGCTGATCGAGGTCGGCGAGTTTGAGTTGAACCGTAATCCGAAGAACTTCTTCCAGGATGTGGAGCAGAGTGCATTTGCGCCGAGCAATCTTGTTCCCGGCATCGGCGCATCGCCTGACAAGATGCTTCAGGCGCGGATGTTCAACTACGCGGATGCACAGCGCTATCGTCTCGGCGTCAACTACAACCAGATACCGGTGAATGCCCCGCGCTGCCCGGTGTTCAGCAATCATCGCGACGGCACTGGCCGGGTGGATGGAAATTACGGCAACCTGCCGCATTATCAGCCCAACAGCTTTGGCCAGTGGGTCGACCAGCCTGATTTCCGCGAACCGCCGTTGAGGATTAACGGCGATGCGGACTTCTGGAACTATCGTGAGGACGACGCCGATTACTTCACCCAACCGCGCAAGCTGTTCCAGCAGATGACGCCGGCGCAACAGCAGGCGTTGTTCAGCAATACGGCGGGGGCGATGGGCGATGCGCTGGACTTCATCAAGCAGCGCCACATCGACAACTGTACCCGCTGCGACCCTGCCTATGGCGCAGGCGTGGCCAAGGCGCTCGGCATGGCGGTAACGCCGCCAGACAAGCTGTCACCGCAGCCGGAACTTGCCGACTGATCAGAGTTTGCAGCCAAAACCTCCCCCCGGCCTGACTGCAGGCCGGGGCCGGCGGCGTTTTGGATTATTCCGGGTTCAGTCGCACGATTACGCTGATGGAAGGCGATGGGTTCGTGCTGGAGGGGGCGGACAACGCGCTCACAGTGGCGCAGATCGGGGTGCCGGCGCGTTTTGATGGGCGGGTGGGGGGTGGCGTGCCGGCTGCTCGGCGGGCCGTGTTTTGTGCTGAACGCCTATTCGGCGCAGGGGCGCTGGCGGCAGATGGTGCGGGTGGCGGAAGCGCGCCTGGCCGGGCCGTTGTGGGCGGGGATTTCGTGGTGGTGCTGCGCGGGGAGGTTTCGCTGGGCGGGGTCGCTGGTGGGCCGCGCAATTGCCTGTGTGTCAGCGGCCGCGCCGTCGCATCGGGCAGCGTGGATGCGTTGGCGGCAAACGCACGGTTCGATTAGTGGTCAAAATCACGCGCTCCGTGTCAGTGTGTGAATGATCGGGAACCACCGCGTTGGATCGAGAGTAGCCAACCCAGAAGGTACAATGGACAGGTGATATCCTCTGCAACTTATTGTTGGCGGGTGTTTTGAGATACGATGACATGCTGAGTTCCGAAGTGTATTACAGCTATTACTCCTGTCTTGGCGCAGCCGATTTCCCGTATTCGACTCTGACTGTAAAATTTTGGGTTGTTAACCAAGTAGCATCTATACCAATACGTTTGGCAAACTCACCCTTTAAACCAAATGCCATATCTTGCCGCTCTTGAAAAGTCGAGGAGCCGGATTTCGCACCTTCAACCGAATTCTTGATCGTGGGAAATTTCGATAGCCAAATTAATTTTTCAGAAATTGGAACTAAAGCTGGATCTCTTTCCTCAACCTCTACAAACAAGCTGCGGTTTTCCATAAAGGAGAACTGGATGCCACCTTGCGGTGTCGGCACCTTCACACCAGCCTTACCTTCACGGCTGGCGCTGACTTCAATCCGAATTTTAGTTACAGCCAGTCTTGAACGCAGATAAGCAATCAGTTCTGATATCTGCTCATGCACGATCCTCTCGTGGAAAGTCGATGGCACCATAAGAGTATACGGCCGTAGTGGATGAGAGATATAGAAGTCTCCTTCGCTAAATTCCTCGCCGGAATCGCTTTTGAATTTTGCCATTTCAGTCGCATCACTTATTATATCAATCTTGTCGTCATCACCGCCGAATAAGGCGACAACTCCGGAAGCCAGTAAAGCCGTCGTTCCGGTGGCTGCCGCTCCTGCCACTATGGGAAGTTCAAATGGTGCCAAGGCGATTGCGCCCGCAGCCAGACCAACTCCAGTTAGGATTTTAGTCCCTAATGGCAACTCGCCCATGGATTTCCCCGCCCGATTAAAGAAAGACGGCTTCTTGGCTCGTAGGCGAATTTGATAAACCTTCAGTGACATCATCGGTCTCCACGTTAGCTGCGTGTGCTTGTCGCAGTAGAAACGAGCCGGGTCAATTAGGCTGTTGCAATCAAAAATCGAATGCTTGTGGTAGTCCAAAATCTATCCGACGCCATTTCATTACGCTGCGCCTGCTGTTGGCCGAAGGCGGTCTCGCCGCTGGTGGGTACCAAGCCTGTGGTTTTTACCGGCAAACCTGATTGGGAGCGTGATTCAGACCTGCGTATGATGCCACCCACGGTCATCACACTCCAAGGGATAGAAAGTTTTTTTGCTTCTTTTTGTTCACAAAAAGAAGACCTTGCTTACTCCGCCGCCGCCGGCACGCCGAGCGGCGCGGTGCGGTGGCGGGCGGCGAGCAGGACGTAGATGGCTGGCAGCACGAACAGGGTGAACAGGGTGCCGATGGTCATGCCGCTGGCGATGACCAGGCCCATGTTGAAGCGGGAGGCGGCGCCGGCGCCGCTGGCCAGGATCAGCGGTGTGACGCCGAGGACGGTGGCGGCGGTGGTCATCAGGATCGGGCGCAGGCGGATGCCGGCGGCGTGGACGATGGCGTCGAGTTTGGACTGGCCCTGGGCTTGCAGGGTGTTGGCGACTTCGACGATCAGGATGCCGTGTTTGCTGATCAGGCCCATCAGGGTGACCAGGCCGACTTCGGTGTAGATGTTGAGGCTGGCGCCGCCGAGGCCGAGGTTGATGAACAGCAGGGCGCCGGCCAGCGACAGGGGCACGGTGATCAGGATGATCAGCGGGTCGCGGAAGCTTTCGAACAGGGCGGCCAGGGCGAGGAAGATGACGATCAGCGCGAAGCCGAAGGTGACCAGGAAGCCGCTGCTCTCGGCGATGTACTGGCGGAGCTGGCCGCCGTAGTCGACCAGGGTGTCGGCGGCGAGGGTGTCGGTGGCGATGCGGCGCAGGGCGGCGAGGGCGGTGGCCTGGGCGACGCCGGGGGCGGCGACGCCGCTGATGGTGGCGGCGTTGAGTTGCTGGAAGTGGTTGAGCGATTCGGCGACGGTTTGTTTTTTGATGGTGGCGATGGCGGAGAGCGGGACGGTGATGCTGTTCACGGTGGCGACCGGGTAGGCGAGGATTTGCTGGGCGGTGAGGCGGCTGCGCTGCTGCACCTGGGGGATGACTTTGTAGGAGCGGGAGTCGAGGCTGAAGTAGTTGACGTAGCCGCCGCCGAGCAGGCTGGCCATGGCCGAGCCGATCTGGGTCATGGAGAGGCCGAGCAGGGCGGCTTTGTCGCGGTCGATCTGGACGATGTATTGCGGCTGGTCGAGTTTGAGGTCGCTGTCGATGAACATGAACAGGCCGCTGGCCTGGGCTTTTTGCAGGAATTGCTGGGCCTCGGTGTAGAGTTCCGGGATCGGACGGGTGGTTTTCAGCACGAACTGGATCGGCAGGCCCTGGGCGCCGGGGAGTGAGGGGATCTGGAAGACGGCGATCTTCTGGCCGGCGATGCTGTTGAGTTTGTCTTGCAGGGCGCGCTGGATTTCGGTGGCGCTGCGGGTGCGTTGGTCCCAGGGTTTCAGGGTGACGCCGGCGATCGACATGCCGGGGGCGTCGACCAGGAACTGGTGTTCGTACTCTGGCACGGCGCCGAGGATTTTTTGCAGTTCGGCGCTGTACATGGATTTCTGTTGCAGGGTGGCGTCGGGTGCGGCGCTGGGGGCCATGATGACGACGCCCTGGTCTTCCTGCGGCGCCAGTTCGCTGTCGGCGCTGGTGTAGAGGAAGTAGAGGCCGCCGGTGACCAGGGCAGTGAACAGCAGGGTGACCGAGATGGTGGCCAGGCTGGAGCGCAGCCAGCGCTGGTAGCCGCGTTCCAGGCGGGCGAAGTTGCGGTCGAGCCAGGCGACCAGGCCAGCGCTTTTTCCATTGGTGTTGTGCGGCTTGAGCATGCGGGCGCACATCATTGGCGACAGGGTGAGGGCGACGATGGCCGAGATGGTGACCGCACCGACCAGGGTGAAGGCGAATTCGGTGAACAAGGCGCCGGTGAGGCCGCCCTGGAAGCCGATCGGCACGTAGACGGCGATCAGCACCGCGGTCATGGCGATGATCGGGCCGCCGAGTTCGCGGGCGGCGCGCAGGGCGGCGTCGGTGGGCTTCATGCCCTCTTCGAGGTGGCGGTTGACGCTTTCGACGACGATGATGGCGTCGTCGACCACCAGGCCGATGGCCAGCACAAGGGCGAGCAGGGTGAGCAGGTTGATGGAGAAGCCGAACAGCAACATCATCGCGAAGGTGCCGACCAGCGAGAGCGGGATGGCGACCACCGGGATGACCACCGAGCGCACCGAGCCGAGGAAGGCGAACACCACCAGGGTGACGATGAGCAGCGCCTCGATGAGGGTGCGGGCGACTTCGTTGATCGAGGAATTCACGAAGGTGCTGGAGTCGTAGATGACCGCACTGGTGAGTCCGGAGGGGAGCTGGGCCTGGACTTCGGGCAGGGCTTTTTTCACCGCGGCGATGACGGCGAGCAGGTTGGCGTTCGGCGTGGTCTGGATGCCGATATAGACGCCCTTGGTGCCGTCGAACGAGACCTGGGCGTCGTAGTTGTCCGCACCCAGGGTGACATGGGCGACGTCGCCGAGGCGGACGATGCCGCCGTTGGCCTGCTTGATGACCAGGTTGCGGAATTGGTCCGCGGTATGCAGTGAGGTGGCGGCGGTGAGGGTGGCCTGGACCATCTGGCCCTTGGTGGTGCCGAGGCCGGAGATGTAGTCGTTGGCGGCGAGCGCCTGGGCGACGTCAGTGGCGGTGACGTGGTAGGCGGCGAGTTTCTCGGGGTCGAGCCAGGCGCGCAGGGCGAAGTTCTGGCCGCCGAGGATTTCGGCGGTCTGCACGCCTTCGACGGCTTGGAGTTGCGGCTGGACGTTGCGGGTCAGGTAGTCGGTGATCTGGTTGGGGGCCAGCACGTTGCTGGCGAAACCGATGATCAGGGCGTCGAGTGACTGGCCGAGTTTGACCGTCATGATCGGCTGCTGCACGCCGTTGGGGAGCTGGTTCAGCACCGAGGTGATCTTGGCGCCGACTTCGGTCATGGCGCGGTTGGCGTCGTAGTTGAGGCGCAGGTTGAGGATGATGGTGCTGGTGTTGCTCTGGCTGGCCGAGGTCATGTAGTCGATGCCGTCGGCCTGGGCGATGGCGTTTTCCAGGGGGGTGGTGACGAAGCCGGCGACGGTTTCGGGGTCGGCGCCGGGGTAGATGGTGGTGACGGTGATCTGGGCGCTCTCGGTCTTCGGGTATTCCAGCACCTGCAGCGAGGAAAAGGCGCGGATGCCGAGCACCAGGATCAGCAGGCTGACCACGCTGGCCAGCACCGGGCGGCGGATGAAGAGGTCGGTGAAGGACATGGTGCCGGCCTACTCGTCAACCGGTTTGGGGTTGGCGTCGGCGGTGGGCAGCACGCTGTTGTTGACCAGCACCGGGATGTTGTTGCGCAGCTTCAGCTGGCCGGCGACGACCACGGTGTCGCCGGCATCGAGGCCCTTGAGGATCGCCACCTGGTCGCCGCGGGCGTCGCCGGTGGTGACGAATTGCTGGCGGACCACCAGCTTCGGTTTGCCGTCGGCGTCGGTGCCGTCGGGGTGGACGGTGTAGACCAGGCTGCCGTAGGGGTTGACGCTGATCGCGGTGGCCGGGACGGTGACGTGGGCGACCGGGGCGCCGATGGCGATGGTGGCGGTGGCGAACATGCCGGGCAGCAGGCGGTCGTCGGGGTTGGGCAGGCTGATGCGCAGGCGGGTCATGCGGCTGGCGGCGTCGGCGCGGGCGTCGATGGCGGTGACTTCGCCGGCGATCGGGTGGGCGTCGGCGGTGGGGCGGACTTCGACCTGCTGGCCGACCTTGAGCTGGGCGACCGATCGTTGTGGCACGTAGACGTCGAGAAAGATCGGGTCGAGCGCCTGCAGGGTGACGATGGCGATGCCGGCCGGCAGGTATTGGCCGAGATCGACCTGGCGGATGCCGAGGCGGCCGGCGAACGGGGCGCGGACGCTCTTCTGGGCGATCAGCGCCTGCTGGGCGGCGACCTGTGCGCGGGCGCCGCGCAGGCTGGCGGCGTCGGCATCGACGGTGGCCTGCGAGACCGCCTGGGCCTTCAGCTGCTTCAGGTCGCGGGCGTAGGTGCTCGCGGCGAGGTCGGCGGCGGCCTGGAGTTGCTCCAGCTTGGCGGTGTCGGTGGCGTCGCGCAGGCGGGCGAGCACGGTGCCGGCGGCAACGCTGGTGCCCGAGGCAATGTGCAGTTCGTCGACGATGCCGGCGACCTCGGCGGCGAGTTCGGTGCCCTGCGAGGCGACCAGGGTGCCGCTGGCGGTGATCTCGGTCTGCCAGGGCTGGCTGCTGGCCTTCGCGGTGGCGACGGTGGGGCGCTGGGCGACGATGCCGGCGACGATCTGCTTGATGATGCCGGATTTGAACTGGTGGAAAGCGAACAGGCCGCCGCCGAGCAGGCCGACCACTACCAGCACCACCAGCAGGCGCAGCCAGGTGCGGGGCTTGCGGGTGCGGGCGGGCGTGATGGCGTCGGGCGGGAGGGTGACCAGGGTGTCGTTCATTGCGGTGCTCCGGCGTCTTTGCGGTTCCACCAGCCGCCGCCGAGCGCCTGGTAGAGGGCGACGGTGTCGATGAAGCGGGCGGCCTGGGCAGTCACCAGTTGCAGGCGGGCAGTCTGGTAGGTCTGCTGCGCCTGCAGCAGGGTGAGGCTGCTGGCGGCGCCGGCGGCGAATTGCGAGCGGGCGACGGCGAGGCTGGCCGCCGCGGTGCGCTCGGCGTCGGCCTGGGCACCCAGCGCGCTGGCGTCGGCCTCGATGGCAACCAGGGCGTCGGCGACGTTCTGGAAGGCGGTGTTCAGTGTGCTGCTGTATTGCGCGGCGGCGGCGTCCATGGCGGCCTTGGCGGCGCGTTGTTTGGCGCGCAGCGTGCCGCCCTCGAAGATCGGTTGGGCGATGGCGCCGGCGACGCTCCAGATCAGCCCGGCCGGGGTGAGCAGTTTCGACAGATCGCTGCCGCTGCGGCCGTAGCTCGCCGACAGGGTGAACTGCGGGTAGAGGTTGGCGGTGGCGATGCCGACATTGGCGGTGGCGGCGTGCAGCAGCGCCTCGTAGGCCAGGATGTCGGGGCGCTGGCGGACGATTTGCGACGGCAGCGACACCGGCAGGTCGGTGGGCAGGGTGAGCCTGGCGAGGTCGAGAGTTGGCGCGGTGTAGGCGCCGGGCAGGCCGCCGAGATAGCGGGCGACCAGGTTGCGCTGCTGGGCGTAGCGCTTCTGCAGGCCGGGCAGGGTGGCGACCTCGGCGGCCAGGCTGGCCTGCTGTTGCAGCACGTCGGCCTGGCTGATGCCGCCGAGGGCGAAGCGGCGGCGGGTGATGTCGAGCGCGTCGGCGTAGAGCTTGATGAGCTGTTCGGTGGTGTCGACCTGGGCCTTCAGCGCCGCCTCGGTGAGCAGCGCGGAGACCAGATTGGCGGAGAGCGACAGGGTGGCGGCTTCCAGCTGGTAGCGCTGGTATTGCGCCTGCGCGCCGAGTTGCTCGACCTCGCGGCTGATGCCGCCGAACGCATCCAGGGTGTAGGACACGTCTACCGAGCCGGTGGTGAGGGAATACAGCTTGCTGCCGGCGCCGGGCAGCGATTGACGCTGGCGGGCGGTGGAGAGGCTGGCGGTGACGCTGGGGAACAGGCTGCCCTCGCCGGCACGGGTGTTTTCGCGGGCCTGCCGCAGGGTGGCCTGGGCGGCGGCTAGGTCGGGGTTGGCGGCGAGCGCCTGGCGGACCAGCGATTCGATCTGCGGCGAGCCGAACAGCGTCCACCAGTCGCCCGGTATATCGCGGCCGGGCAGCAGGTTTTGCGCGGCGCCGGCGGTGGTGCGGCTGCTGACGGTGGTGGCGGATGACGGCGGCAGGGCGGCGCCGGTGGGGCCGGAAGGGCCACGGAAATCGGGGCCGACGGCGCAGCCGGCCAGTGCGCCGCCGAGGGCCAGCAGCAGCAGGGCGCGGGGGCGCGGGCGTTTGGTGGTGGACATCGGCGGTGGCTACACTTTACTATACGGAGTCGTCCAATAAGTGATACTGGACGCAGCCGTCCAGTAATTTTTTTGGGAGACCGGGATGTCTGCTGCTGCCGAGGGGGTCGCGTCTGGCCGGGGGCCGGGGCGGCCGCGCGATATGGCCAAGCGATGCGCGATCCTGCTGGCGGCGCGGCGTCTGTTCATCCAGCAGGGCATGGCGGCGGTGACGATGGAGGCGGTGGCGGCGGCGGCCGGTGTCTCCAAGATGACGCTGTACAGCCGGTTTCGCGACAAGGAGGCGCTGTTCGAGGCGGTGGTGGTGTTCACCAGCGAGGCGATGATCGCCGAGATGTCGCGCACCCAGGCCGAGGGCGGCACGCTCGCCGAGAGTCTGGCGGCGCTTGGGCGGGCGTTTCTGGCGCTGACCTGCTCGCCGGACATGATCGGGGCGGAACGTGGCCTGATGATGGCGCTGCATGACAACCCGGCGCTGGCCGAGCGGTTCTATGCCGCCGGGCCGGCGCGCACCGAGGGGTCGGTGGCGGCCGTGCTGCGCCAGGCGGCGGCGCGCGGCGAGATACAGGTTGACGATCCGCTGGAGGCGGCGGGCGATCTGCTGGCGCTGTGGCAGGGTGGCATGTGCAAGCGGCTGTCGCTGGGGTTGCAGGCGCCGCTGTCGGCCGAGCAGATCGAGCAGCGCAGCAGGGCCAAGACCGAGATGTTTCTGCGCGCCTTCGCACCTTCAAAGGCCGAGGCGTGAGGCCTGCTACGCCGTTTGCGCAATGGCGCCCGGCGGGCATTCGGCCTAAGTCGCGCAGATGAATTTCCCCTCGGTCCACCCCGCGCTCGACGCGGCTCTCATTGCGCGTGGCTATCTGGAACCGACCGCCGTGCAGGCGGCGGTGTTGCAGCCGGAGGCGGCGGGGCGCGACCTGCTGGTCTCCGCACGCACCGGTTCGGGCAAGACGGTGGCGTTCGGGCTGGCGGCGGCGGCGACGTTGATGCCGGATGGCGAGATTCCGCCGCATGGCGCGCCGCTGGCGCTGGTGATCGCGCCGACGCGCGAACTGGCGTTGCAGGTGGAGGCGGAACTGGCCTGGCTGTATGCCGGGGCGCGCACCGTCTCCTGCGTCGGCGGCATGGATATCCGGCGCGAGCAGCGGGTGCTGGCGCGCGGCTGCCATATCGTGGTCGGCACGCCGGGGCGGCTCGGCGATCATCTGCGGCGGCAGAATCTTGATCTGTCGCGGCTGGCGGTGGTGGTACTGGATGAGGCCGACGAGATGCTCGATCTCGGGTTTCAGGAGGAGTTGGAGTTCATCCTGCAGGCGGCGCCGGCTGAGCGGCGGACCATGATGTTCTCGGCGACCATTCCGCACGACATTGCCAAACTGGCGCGCAAATATCAGCGCGATGCGCTGCGGATCGATACCGTCGACCGCAGCGCGCCGCATGCCGATATCGAATATCGCGCGGCGCTGGTGGCCGGGCATGAGGGCGACGCGGCGCTGATCAATATATTGCGCTGGTACGATGCCTCGGCGGCGCTGGTGTTCTGCGCCACGCGCGAGGCCACGCGGCGGCTGCATTCAGCACTGCTGGGGCGCGGGTTTGCCGCGGTGATGCTGTCCGGCGAGTTGAGCCAGCACGAGCGGACCTCGGCGCTGGACGCGCTGCGGTTCGGGCGGGCGCGGGTGGGGGTGTGCACCGATGTGGCGGCGCGCGGGCTCGACCTGCCGGCGCTGGACTTGGTGGTGCATGCCGATCTGCCGACCAATCCGGAGACGCTGCTGCATCGCAGCGGCCGCACCGGGCGGGCCGGGCGCAAGGGAGTGTCGGTGCTGATCGTGCCGCAGGCCAAGCGGCGGCGGGCCGAGCAGATCGGCAACGCGGCGCGGGTGCGGCTGGCCTGGGGCAATGCGCCGGGGGCGGCGGCGATTGCCGAGCGCGACCGCGAGCGGCTGCTGAGTGATCCGATCCTGGCGCTGCCGGAGGGCGAGGAATTGCGCGACGCCGAGGCGCTGCTGGCGGCGCATGCGCCGCTGGCGGTGGCGGCGGCGCTGCTGCGGCTGCATCAGCGACAGTTGCCGCCGGCCGAGGATATCGGCCAGCCCTGGCAGGCCGGCGATGCGGCGGCGCCGGTGCGGGCGCCGTCGGCGGAAGGCGAGTTCGTGCAATTCCGGGTGGCGGTGGGGCGGCAGCATCGGGCCGATCCGAAATGGATTCTGCCGCTGCTGTGCCGGCTGGGCGGGGTGACCAAGCAGGATGTCGGCGCGATCCGCATCTTCGACGGCGATACGCGGGTGGAAATCCGCCGCGAGGTGAGCGAGGCGTTTGCCGAGGCGGTGGCCGACCTGCCGGCCAATGAGCCGCGGATCAGCCGCGCCGGCGATGGGCCGATGCCGCCGCGGCCGGCGTACAAGAAGCCGTTCAACCGCAAGCCGGGTTACGACAAGCCGGGCCACGGCAAGCCGACTTATCGCAAGACTGGTGCGGCGAAACGGCCGACCAGGGAACTGCACGGTTAGCGCCGGGATGCTGACGCCGTTTTCGTCCGATGATCTGGGCCGACTGTTCGATGCGCGGGCGCTGACCCGCGGGCGCTCGCTGGTGCTGCTCGGCAGCGTCGAGGTGCGGCTGGCCGAGACGGCGATCGAGATTGTCGTCGAGCATCTGGGCTTGCGCTTCGAGGCCAGCCTGGCGCCGTCGCTGATGGGGCATCGGGTGGTGTTCGCCGGGCATTGCAGTTGTCGGGTGCATGGCTGCGCGCATCTGGCGGCCGGCGCGCTGGCGGCGTTGGATCGGTTTCCGGCGCTGCGTCGCGCGGTGCAGCGCAATTTCATCGACACGCTGAGCGCGGCGCCGGCGGAGAGCGAGCGGCAACGGCTGGTGTTCGAGTTGTCGCCGGCGGAGCCACCGGCGGCGTGTTTCGTCGCGACCTTCCTGATTGGCGAGCGGACCGGCAGGCTCACCGCCAGCAGCCCGGCGGCGATACTGGCCGACCGCAGCAGCAGCGAGAGCGTGCGGATCATGGCCAAGCTGCTTGGCGGCGGCGGCGAGGAGCGCAGCGCGGTGGCGCCGGGGGCGGTGGCCTCGGTGCTGGGGCTGCTGGCGCGGCTGGGGCGGGCGCGCTGGCATGCGACCGGCCAGAAGTTGACGCTGGGGGCGGAGCGGGCGTTTGCCGCCAATGTGCCACCCAATTTGCCGGCGAAATCGGCGGTGATCCTGGGTGACACCGGGCCGTGGTATGTCGATGGCGCCACCGGCGAGGTGGGGCGGGTGCGGCTGCGTGCGGCGGTTGCCGAGGCGGTGAAACCGGTGGTGGCCGAGCGGCCGGCGGCGGTGCCGCAACGCAGCCTGGCGCGTACGCTGGGGCGGCCGGCGGCACCGCCGCGGCGGCGGCCGGTGGCGAAGACCCGGCCGGTCGAGCCGCCGCGTCGCCCGGTGCAGGTGGTGGCCGCCGAGCCGGTGATCCTGGAGGAGGCGCCGGTGCCGGTGCTGCGGCTGACCCGGGTGGAAAGCCCGGACGATTTCGGCCATCTGCGACCGATCGACGCGCTGGCGGTGGATTTCGACTATCAGGGCGTGCTGACGCCGGCCGATGACGAGCGGCAATTCGTGCGGGTGGTGCGGCCGGGGGACAGCCCGCGCAACCCGAGCTTCCTGCGCCGCGACCGCACCGTCGAGGCGGCGGCGCTGGGGGCGCTGCGGCAGGATGCGTTCAGCCAGATGCGGATTGCCGACGGGCCGACCGCCAAGGGGCGGATGGTGTTCGTCTATCGCGGCCGCGACGCCGCCGAGCGCTGGCAGGCATTCATCACCGAGCGGCTGCCGGCGTTGCAGGCGCTGGGCTGGCGCAGCGAGATCGACCGCGCCGCCGGGCCGCGCCTGGTGGAGCGGGTGGGCGACTACGACGTGCGGGTGAGCGATGGCGAGAGCGGCAGCTTCTCGCTGGATTTCGGCATCGAGATCGACGGCGCGAGGGTGCCGTTGCTGCCGATCCTGGCGCGGCTGCTGGAGCGCGGCGGCATGGCGGCGGCCCAGGTGGTGCAGGGCGAGCTGATCACCAGCCTGGAGGACGGACGCATCCTGAAGCTGCCGGCCGAGCGGATCGGGCGGCTACTGGCGGTGATGGGCGACCTGATGGAGGCGGCGCGGCGCACCGTGGATGGCACGCTGCTGCTGCCGGACGCCGAGGCGGCCAGCGTGCTCGACCTGGAAGACCTGCTGACCACGCGCTGGGACGATGCCGGGGCGATTGCCGCCTATGCCGAGCGGTTCCGGGGGGCGGCCGAGATTCCGCCGGTGGCGGTGCCGGATACGTTTCATGCGGTGCTGCGGCCGTATCAGCAGCTTGGCGTCAACTGGTTGCAGCATCTGCGCGAGCATGCGCTGGGCGGCTTCCTGGCCGACGACATGGGGCTGGGCAAGACCGCGCAGACCATCGCCCATATCGTCATCGAGCATGCCGAGGGGCGGCTGGACCGGCCGGTGCTGATCGTGGTGCCGACCAGCCTGGTGGCCAACTGGACCGCCGAACTGGGCAAGTTCGCGCCGCACCTGAAGGTGCTGGTGCTGCATGGGCTGGACCGCCACGCGCGGCGCGCCGAGCTGGACCGGGTGCAGGTGGCGATCACCACCTACACCGTGCTGGCGCGCGATATCGAGGTGATGAAGCGGCACCCCTGGCACCTGGTGGTGCTGGACGAGGCGCAGGTGATCAAGAGCCCGGACGCCAAGGCGACCAAGGCGGTGTGCCAGTTGGACACCCGGCATCGGCTCTGCCTGTCGGGCACGCCGATCGAGAATAATCTGCAGGAATTATGGTCGGAGTTCGCGTTTCTGATGCCGGGGCTGCTGGGCGATCGCAAGGGCTTCGCCAAGCGGTTCCGCACCCCGATCGAGAAGAACAACGACGTGGTGCGGCGGGTGCAACTGATCCGGCGCATCCGGCCGTTCCTGCTGCGGCGGACCAAGGCGGAGGTGGCGACCGACCTGCCGCCGAAGCATACCATTTTGCGGCGGATCAATCTGGCGGCCGAGCAGCGCGAGTTGTACGAGACCATTCGCGGCACGCTGTACGACACGGTACGCGAGCAGATCGCCGGCTTGAGCGCCGCCCAGGGCCGGATCGTGGTGCTGGATGCGCTGCTGAAGCTGCGCCAGGTGTGCTGCGATCCGCGGCTGGTGAAGCTGGCCTCGGCGCGGCAGGTCGGGCATTCCAGCAAGCTCGAAGGGCTACTGGAGATGCTCGCGGAGATGCTGCCGGAGGGGCGGCGGGTGCTGCTGTTCTCGCAGTTCACCTCGATGCTGGACCTGATCAAGCCGCGGCTGGATGCGGCCGGGGTCCGCTATGTGGAGTTGCGCGGCGATACCCGCGACCGGGCCGAGCCGGTGCGGGCGTTCGAGGCCGGCGAGGTGCCGCTGTTCCTGATCAGCCTGAAGGCCGGCGGGCGGGGGCTGAACCTGGTTTCGGCGGATACCGTGATCCATTACGACCCGTGGTGGAACCCGGCGGCCGAGGACCAGGCGTCGGACCGGGCGCATCGGATCGGGCAGACCAAGTCGGTGTTCGTCTACAAGCTGATCGCCGCCGACACGGTGGAGGATCGGATCGTCGCGCTGCAGCAGCGCAAGGCGCAATTGGCGGAAATCGCGCTGGGCGATGCCGGCGAGGACGCCGAGGCGCTGGCCGAGCAGGCGGAACTGGCGCTGGGGGAAGATGACCTGGAATTCCTGTTCGGCGGACGGCAGGGGCAGATGGCGGCCTGAGCGGCTCTTGCCTGCGGCGTGTGGACGGTCTCTGCTGGCGGCGACCAGGGCGGGAGTGTCGTCATGCCGTTTTACGACCGAGGCAGCGTTCGCATTCATTATGAGGAGGCCGGCAGCGGGATGCCGCTGCTGATCCTGCCGGGCGGTGGGCTGAACGCGATTATCGCCAATGCCGGCGAGCAGGGGCCGTTCAACGCGATGGCGGCGTTCAGCGGCGAGTATCGCTGTATCACGCTGGATTCGCGCAATGCCAAGGATGGGCTGTCGACCGGGCCGCTGGAGATCGAGCGGCCGTGGGATGGTTTTGCCGATGATCAGCTTGGGCTGATGGACCATCTGGGGATCGATCGGTTCCTCGTGCTCGGGTTCTGCATCGGTGGACCGTTCATCTGGAACCTGTTGCGGCTGGCGCCGGGGCGGGTGATCGCCGCCGTGCTGGCGCAGCCGAGCGGGTTCCGGTCGGAGCTGCCGCAGTTGTTCTATGACAACAACATGAGCGGGTGGGGGCCGGCGCTGTGTGCGCGGCGGCCGGAGGTGACGCCGGCGATGGTGCAGGCGTTTCTCGACCGCATGTATCGGCACAACGCCGATTTCGTGTTCACCGTGACGCGCAATTTCGTGCGCGCCTGCCGCACGCCGGTGCTGGTGCTGCCCGATGACGTGCCGGCGCATCCCTACGCGGTGGCGATGGAGTCGGCGATGCTGGCGCCGTGCTCGGAGGTGAGCATGTTTCCGTGGAAGCAGCCGGCGGAGCGGATTCCGCTGGCGGTGCGGCAGATCCGCTCATTCCTGCGGGCGCATCGCGGCTGACGGGCGGTTATTTCTTCAGGCTCAACCCGTCGACGTCGGTGCGCTGGTCCATCCGGCCGGTGAAGCTGTAGCGGTCCCTGTAGGCCCACAGCGAGGTTTCCCAGTACAGCGGGATCAGCGCGTTGTCGTGCAGCGCGATGCGTTGCGCTTCCTGCAATTCCTGGTTTCGCCTAGCGTCGTCCATGTCGGTGATGGCGCGCAGGAAGACGCTGTCGAACGCCGCGCTGTGGTAGCCGCCGTAGTTGGAGCGGCCGATCCCGCGCTCCGGCATGGCGCTGACCACGAAGGCGCGCAGCAGGGTGCTGGCCTCGCCGGTGCCGTAGCCCCAACCGCCCATCGACAGGCTGAAATCGCGCTTGGTGCGATGCGGGAAGAATATCGTCGCGGTTACCGCGTCCACCGAGGTCTTGATGCCGACGCGGGTGAGATACTGGCCGAGCGCCTGCACCACCTGGGCGTCGTCGACATAGCGGTCGTTGGTGCCGGTGAGGGTGAGGCCGAAGCCGTCGGGGTAGCCGGCCTCGGCCAGCAACTGGCGGGCCTTGGCCGGGTCGTAGGGTAGCGGGGTTGGGTGCGGCAGGAAGCCGAACAGCGGCGGCGGCACGTATTGGTCAGCCGGGGTGCCCATGCCGGCCATCAGCCGTTTGGTGATCGCCTCGCGGTCGATCGCCAGTGAGATCGCCTGACGCACCCTGGCGTCCTGCAACGGGTTGCGGCCATCGGGCGTCTGCACCTGCGGCGAACTGGCGCGGCCGATATCGGGTTGCAGGAAGATCATGCGGTTGGAGGCGAGGCGGGTCCAGGCCAGGCCGCCACGGTTTTTCAGCGCGGCAAGATCCTGCTGCGAGGGGTTCTCGATCAGGTCGAAATCGCCGGCGAGCAGGCCGGCGACGCGGGCGCCCTCGTTGGGCACCGGCTTCAGCGTCACCCGGCTCCAATGCGCCTGCGGGCCGTGGTGGAACGGGTTGGGCTGCATCACGATGGCATCGCCGGTGGTGTAGCGGACCAGCTTGTAGCGGCCGGTGCCGACCGACATTTTCAGGTCGTCGAACGCCGCGGAGGGCGGCGGGTTGGTCAGGCCGCACTGGTTGGCCGGGTTGAAATCGACATGGCCAACGCCGGCGGCGTGCGCCGAGATGATCGCATAGCCGGTCAACTGCACCGGCAGCAGCGGCTGCGGCAGCCTGGTGCGGAGGATCACGGTATGGGCATCCGGCACCTCGATGCCGGACAGCGCCAGCGGCACCTGGGTGAAGGAATGCGTCGGCCCGACGCCGTTGATGGCGCGGCAGAAGCTGAACACCACGTCGTTGGCGGTGAACGCGGTGCCGTCGTTGAATTTCGCCAGCGGGTCGAGATTGAACTGCCAGCTATGGTCGTCGAGCAGCTTCCAGGACAGCGCCAGGTCGGGCTCCGGCTGCAGAGTGGGGCCGGTGGTCAGCAGCGCGCCGTAGAGCTGGTGCATCAGCGCGTTGTTCGGACCGACATCATGGAAATGCGGGTCGGCGGAGGACGGCGAGGCGGACAGCGCCACGGTGATCTCGGCCGCCGCGGCCGGTGCAGCGGTGAACGACAGCGCGAGCAGCGTCGCCAGGATGAAACGCATGGCCTGTCTCCGCCCGATTTTTCCGCAGCCTACAAGCCGGGCGGGCGCCGCGCCACCACGTAGGTAACGCCGAACGTCATCACCAGCGCGCCCTCGCCGTCGCGCGCCTCGCCGGTGATGCTGGCGCGGCCACGGCTGGCGCCGCGCGGCGAGGGCGTCGCGTCCGCCCAGTTGGCGCGCACCCGGTAGGCGACGTCCGGGCGCACCGGGGCGAAGAAGCGCGCCTCGTGCAGCGAATAGCCGGCGACGAAGGCGACACCGTGCAGGGCGCGCACCATCAGGCCGATCGCCATTGCCTGGCTCTGCACGCCGGACGCGCACAAGCCACGAAAATACGAGGCCTGGGCGGCAGCTTCGTCAAGATGGAACGGCTGCGGGTCGTAGCGCCCGGCGAAGGCGATGATCTCGGCACGCGAGAGACGGAAGCTGCCGCAGTCGATCACCGTCCCGAGCGGGAGGTCTTCAAGATAGTGCATCTGGAACCTTTAGAAGAAAGTCTTCTTTGTTTGAAAACAAAGAAGCAAAAAAACTTCATCCCCTGGAGTCTCGCCGGCGAGACTCCAGGGGATGAAGTTTTTTGCGCGCTTTTTTACAAAAAAGCGCTTCTTCCTTACGCTGCCTTCGCCTCCCGCCGCCGCCGGTGCAGGATGAACTCGGTGTAGCCGTTCGGCTGCGTGAGCCCTTGCAGCACCAGTTCGCAGGCGGCCTTGAAGGCGATGCCGTCGTAGCCGGGGGCCATCGGTTTGTAGAGCGGGTCGCCTTCGTTCTGGCGGTCGACCACCACGGCCATGCGTCGCATCGTCTCCTTCACCTGTGCCTCGGTGGTGATGCCGTGGCGCAGCCAGTTGGCGATGTGCTGGCTGGAGATGCGCAGCGTGGCGCGGTCCTCCATCAGCCCGACGTCGTGGATATCCGGCACCTTGGAGCAGCCGACGCCCTGGTCGATCCAGCGCACCACGTAGCCGAGGATGCCCTGGGCGTTGTTGTCCAGTTCCTGCTGCACCTCCTCGGGCGACCAGTTCGGCCGGTCGGCGAGCGGCAGGGTGAGGATGGCGGACTGCTTGGCGGGGGCGCGGCCGGCCAGTTCGGTCTGCCGCGCGGCGACGTCGACCATATGATAATGCAGCGCGTGCAGCGTGGCGGCGGTGGGGGAGGGGACCCAGGCGGTGTTGGCGCCGGCCTTCGGGTGGCCGATCTTCTGCGCCAGCATGTCGGCCATGCGGTCCGGCGCCGCCCACATGCCCTTGCCGATCTGCGCCCGGCCGCGCAGCCCGCAGGCCAGGCCGGCATCCACGTTGTTGTCCTCGTAGGCGGCGATCCAGGCGGTGGCTTTCATCTCGGTCTTGCGGATCATCGGCCCGGCGGCCATTGAGGTGTGGATTTCGTCGCCGGTGCGGTCGAGGAAGCCGGTGTTGATGAACACCACCCGCTCACGCGCCGCGCGGATGCAGGCGCGCAGGTTCAGCGTGGTGCGCCGCTCCTCGTCCATGATGCCCATTTTCACCGTGTTGCGCGGCAGCCGCAGCAGGTCCTCGACGGCGGCGAACAGGTCGGACGCGAAGGCCACCTCGTCCGGGCCGTGCATCTTCGGCTTCACGATATACACCGAGCCGGCGCGGCTGTTGCGCAGCTTGCCAGTGCTTTTGAGGTCGTGGATGGCGATCAGCGAGGTGATCGCGGCGTCCAGGATGGTCTCGGGGATTTCCTGGCCGGCGGCGTCCAGCACTGCGTCGGTGAACATGTGGTGGCCGACATTGCGGATCAGCATCAGGCTGCGGCCGGGGACGACCACTTTGCCGCCATCTGGGCCGCCATCCGGCGCGGTGTAGACGCGGTCCGGGTTCAGCCGGCGATGCAGGGTCTGCCCGCCTTTTTCGAACGCGGCGGAGAGCGTGCCCTGCATCAGGCCGAGCCAGTTGCGATAGACCTCCACCTTGTCGGCGGCGTCGACCGCGGCGATCGAGTCCTCGCAGTCCATGATGGTGGTGATCGCCGATTCCAGCAGCACGTCGGACAGGCCGGCCGGGCTGTCCTGGCCGACCGGGGTGGTGCGGTCGATCACCAGTTCGACGTGCAGCCCGTGATGACCGAGCAGGATGGCGGTGGGCGCGTCGGCGGCGCCGCGATAGCCGAGCAATTGCGCCGGGTCGGCGAGGCCGGTGCTGCCGGCGGCGGTGGCGACCGCGAGCCTGCCGGCGACCACGGCATAGCCCGTTGCGTCGGCGTGCCGGGCGCCGGCAAGCGGTGCCGCCTGGTCGAGCGCCTCGGCGGCGCGGGCCACCACGCGGGCGCCACGGATCTTGTTGTAGCCGCGGCCGCGGGCGGCGCCGTCGGTCTCGGGAATCGCGTCGGTGCCGTACAGCGCGTCGTACAGGCTGCCCCAGCGGGCGTTGCCGGCATTCAGCGCGTAGCGGGCATTGCTGACCGGCACCACCAGTTGCGGCCCGGCGATGCTGGCGATTTCCGGGTCGACATGCTCGGTGGCGACCGAGAATATGCCGGGGTCCGGCCGCAGATAGCCGATGTCGTACAGGAACGCGGCATAGGCGGCCGGGTCATGCTCCTGCCCGCGCCGCGCGGTGTGCCAGGCGTCGATCTGGTCCTGCAGGTCGGCGCGCACTGCCAGCAGCGCGTGGTTGCGCGGGGCGAAAATGCGCACGATGTCGGCCAACCCGGCCCAGAAGCCGGCGGCGTCCAGCCCGGTGCCGGGCAGCGCCTCGGTCTCGATGAAGGCCTTCAGCAGCGCCGAGACCCGCAACCCGCCAGCTTGAACATGGTCCATCGGCCATCTCCCATTCACGCAATACCGGGAGGGTTGTTGCCCGTTGCCGGGGCAAAGTCGAGAGCCATTTGCGATCCGCCAGGATAACTCATCTATCCATCAGGATCGCAAATGGATGCGGGTCAACCCTGAGTCTTGCGCCACTCATGATAGGCGGCGACCGTGGCCTCGTTCGGCGGGTAGGTGCCGGGCAGCGGATGGCCGGCGGCGATGCGGGTCAGCACGAAGGCCTCCAGCGCCTCCTGCTCGGCGGCATCGCGCGCCACCTCCTCGGCCAGATGCGCCGGAATCACCACCACGCCATCGGCGTCTCCCACGATCAGGTCGCCGGGGAACACCGCCACGCCGCCGCAGCCGATCGGCGAATTGAGTTCCACCGCATGATGCCGCACCAGGTTCAGCGGCGCCGACGGGGTGGCGCAATAGACCGGCATCGAGAGCTTGCTGATCGGCCCGGAATCGCGCACCCCGCCATCGGAGACCATGCCGGCGACGCCGCGCACCGACAGCCGGGTCATCAGGATTTCACCGCCCGAGGCCACCGTGGTGTCGCCGCGGCAGTCCATCACCAGCACATCCCCGGCCGGCGTGGTTTCCACCGCCTTGCGCTGCGGATGCTCGGGGTTGCCGAGGGTGGAAAGCAGGTCGAGGTCCTCGCGGGCGGGGATGTTGCGCATGGTGAAGGCGGGGCCGACCAGGTTGGCCGCGACCGGGCCCAGCGGCCGCACACCCTGCATGAAGATGTTGCGATAGCCGCGCTTGAACATTTGCGTGGTGAGCGTCGCGGTACTGACGCCGCGCATCCGCTCCAGACATTCCTTGGTGAAGCCGGTCATCGCATGTTTCCTCAGGTTGTAGCGCGCGGGGTGATCCGGAACGGCACCAGGATGCGCCGTGGCGGGGCGCCGCCGGCCAGCCGGGATAGCAGGTTCTCGGCGGCAGTGCGCCCCATCGCCGCGCCGTCGACGCTGACGGTGGTGATCGGCGGTTCGCTGTTGCGGGCGATGTCGAAATCGCCGAAGCCGCAGACCGCCAGCCGCTCCGGCACCGCGATGCCGAGCGCGCGGGCCTCGGTTACGGCGCCGAACGCCACCAGGTCGGAACTGCACAGCACCGCGGTACGCCGGCCGAGCGAGGCGGCGATCTCGCGCAGGCCGCGCCTGCCATCGATGATGCCGCTGGGGGCGGGAAGCTGGGCGGAGGGGATCAGCGTGCCGCCATGGTCGACCACCCGGCGCACGAAGCCGTCGCGCCGCGCCTGCCCGCGCGGGTCGCCGGCGGCCAGGCTGGCGAAATGCGTGTGGCCGTGGGCTGCGAAGAAATCCGCCACCGCGGCGCCGAGTTCGGCATGGTCGAAGCCGACCAGCATGTCGGCCGGCTGCTCGGCTGAGTCCCAGATTTCCACCACCGGGATATGCGCCTCGCGCAGCAGCCGCTGCACCGCGGGGCTGTGTCGTGCGCCGGTCAGCAGCAGGCCGTCTGGCCGGCGGGTCAGCATGGCGCGGATCAGCGCGGTCTCGCCCTCGTCATGGTAGTTGGACAGGCCGAGCATCACCCGATAGCCGGCCTGATCGAGGGTGTCGGTGAAGGCGTGCATCGGCTCGCTGAACATCGGGCTGGCGATGGTCGGCACGATCGCCGCGATCATCCGGCTGCGGCGGCTGGACAGTCCGCCGGCGATCAGGTTCGGCACATAGCCGAGCCGCTCGATGGTCGCCTGCACCCGGGCGCGGGTGTCCACCGCGACCCGCTCGGGGGTGTTCAGCACCCGCGAAACCGTCATCGGCGCCACGCCGGCGGCGGCCGCGACATCGGTAATTTTCACGGCGCCGGGCGAGCCGGAGCGGCGGATGGCCAAGGCGGGCGAGCCTCCCCTGTCTCTGACTTTATCATACGACAGTAACCTGCCCCCGCGCGCCGGGGCAATCGCCCACGGGAGCAAGGCAGCGCGCGGGGGAGCCTGCCAGGGTCGACCCGGGGGAGGGGACGGGTCGGCCCGGCGGAGGGCTGGTTAGCTGTGCGGCGCCGGGACGGGGGCCGGGGCCGGGGCCTCGGCTGGCGCCGGCTTGAACGGCTGGGTCGCGGCGGGCGGGGCGGCTGGCGGAGCGGCCTGGCCGGCCGGCGCGGTATAAGGCTGCGTGGGCGCCCCAGGCGCCGAAGCCGGCATCAGCGACCCACGGCAATCGTTGAAGGCGTTGATCACGTTGCCGGTGCCGGTCAGCCCACCGGTCCACATCGCCTCGTTGCCGCTGGGGAAGAACACCCGCAGCACAGTTCCGGCGCGGAGTTGGCGCATCATTGGGATCGACTGCTCGAACGGAATGTCGACCGTGATCTGGTTGTGGCTGCCTTTGCCGCTGAATGGAATCGCGGCGTTGCGGTCGATCTGCACGGTGAGGTCCACGCTGGTGTCGTCGGGGATGTTCCAGGTCGCCTTGTCGAGCATCAGTTGCAGCCCGGTTTCGCCGGCCTTCTGCTCAATGGCGATCCGCCGGCCTTCGGCGCCGCTGGTGGCGATGCCGCAGACCGGGTGATTTTCGGCATTGGTGCCGGTGAAGGCGTTCCACTGGCCGGAGGCATAAGTCTGATGCATCTCCGCCCGAGCCGGCGAGGCAATCAACGCGGCGGCCGAGAGGCAGCATGCAAGTGCCGCGGTTCCGCGCAGCAGGGTCAATCGTGTCATGGGTGTTCTCCTGGTGATGGCCCGCCGCGATCAGGCGCGACGGGTCCCGGCGGCCAGTTGCCGCCGGGTTCAGGGTCGGCGCGATCAGTAGCGGTAATAGCCGGGGGGCGGCCCGCGGCGTTCGTAACGCGGCCGCTCCGGCGTGGTGGCGGCACCGCCCAGGGCACCCACCGCACCGCCGATCACCGCGCCAGTGAGTGCGCCGCTGCCACCGCCGGCAGCGCCGCCGATCAGCGCGCCGGCGCCGGCGCCCAGCGCACCACCGCCGAGTGCTCGTTGGCCGGGGCTGTATGGATCGGTACACGCAGACAATGAAAGCGCGATGCCACCGGCGAGAAGGGCGACTTTCAGAAAATGTTGCATGGTTCTCTCCCAATCAATTGCGAGATGCCAGCGACAGGACTGTGTTGTCATGCATCGCTACTGTCCGGCACCTTCTGTCCTACTCATGTAGGCAGCAAAATATGGCAGGATAGTAGCATATCGTTCACGGCTACGTTATCGACACCGGGAAGCTGTCGGGTTCGGGGCGGTCAGCGCCGCGCAATGGTCCAGCGGGTCAGCGCGAGCGCCAGCAGCGCCGCCGCCAGCACCAGCAGACTGGATGGCTCGGATACGCTCACCGGCGCGGGGGGTGTGGCGGCATGCGACACCAGCGCCGTACCTGGCAGTGGCGCCTGCGGCCCGCCGCCGCCCGGCCCGGTTCCGCCGCCCGGTCCGGCAAAGCCCGGTCCACCATAGCCCGGTCCACCAAAACCCGGTTCGCCGGCGCCGGGTCTGCCGAAGCCGGGTGTTCCGAAGCCAGGCCCGCCGGCGCCGCCATTCGACCAGGGCGAACCACCCTGTGCCAGTGCGGCTCCGGCGCCGATTCCCACCGCGACACCGCCCGCCGTCAATCCGCCGATCGCGATGTTGCTGGCCAGCGGCCCGGCCATCATGCCGCCGCCGCTGGCGTGCAGCTTGCGGCTGATGTCACTGACACCGCATGCCCCGCTATCGACTGGCACCGGTGACGGGTGATGCACCGGCACATGATGCGCGTGATGATGCGGATGCTGCCAGACGCGGCGCGGGTGATGGCCCAACGGCAGATGCGCGACCGGAAGGCCGGTTGCCGCATGATGGCCGGCGGCGGCGGGGGCCTTGTGGCTCACTGCGTAGTGCACAGCGTGGCGCGGCCGTGCCGGGAGCAGTGGGGCCGCCCGTTGGATCGGCGGTTGTAGCGGCGTGCAGGGATTCATGCCCCTGCTCCGTGGTCGCGGCGCTCAATCGAGGATAGACGCAAAAATGGGATAATACCCGAAAAAATTGGCATATCGACGAAATCCGATCAAAACTGACGCAATGGTATGTATAGAACACAAAATATGTCTCTAAATAAAGATAAATCGCCAATTAATGATAAATTTCATCGCATGCCGTTCCGCCCTGGTGCGGTACGGCGCCGCTATCCCTGCGCCGATCGCATAGGAGCCGTCCGTTCGTGTCATCGCGCGTTGACCGGGCGCGCGTGCGGACTACGCTGTCATCTCCACCTCCGAGGAAATCCAGGCGTGACCCTTCGCCAGACCCTGTGTCGCGCCGCCGCGCTGTTATCGATCACACTGCCTGCCGGCTGCGCCGCCCTTGGGCCGAATTTTCTCTCGCCGACTGCCTGGTGGTCGCCGAAATCCTTCACCACCGATACCGGCGCCAAGATCGCCGGAAGCGTGCCGGTGGCCGAGCCGGTCGATCCGCACTGGTGGAAGCTGCTCGGTGACCCGATGCTGACCTCACTGGAGGCGCGGCTGATCACCTCGAACCTTGACCTGCGCATCGCCTCGCTGCGGCTGGCCGAGGCTCGGGCCGAATTGGGCGTGAGCCAGGCCGGCCTGGTGCCGACATTGAATGGTGACGCCGGAGTTTCCGCCAATCAGGCGAGCCGCAACGGCACGCTCTCGCTGACCCCGCGCAATCGGCTGGACAACCCATACAACCTGTACCAGTACGGTTTCGACGCCTCCTGGGAGCTGGATTTCTGGGGCCATGTGCGCCGCGCCGTGGAGCAGTCCGCGGCCAATGTGACGGCGACCGAGGAAGCCGGGCGCGATGTTGCGGTCACCAGTGCGGCGGAACTGGCGCGCGACTACGTACGGTTGCGCGGCGTGCAGCGCAAATTGCAGATCACCCGGCAGAATCTCGGCTCCGCGCAGGAGAGCCTGCGGTTGACCCAGGCCCGCGCCGCCGGTGGCCTGACCACCGATCTCGATGTTGCCAACGCGGCCGCCGAGGTCGCCACAATTCGCGCCCAGATTCCGGCGCTCGATCAGCAGATCAGCCAATTATCAAACGCCATCGCGCTGTTGCTCGGCCAACCGCCGCGCGCGCTGGAGCATGAGCTGGCCGCGGCCCGCCCGGTGCCGCCGGTGCCGCCGCGTGTGCCGGTGGGGGTGCCGAGCGAGCTGGCCCGTCGCCGTCCTGATATCCGCCGTGCGGAGGCGATGCTGCACGCCGCCACTGCCGCCACCGGCGTCGCGGTGGCGGACTTCTATCCGCGCATCACGCTGATGGGCAACGGCATGCTGCAGGGTCTGCAGCCGGCCAACCTGGCGGACTGGGCCTCGCTGGCGTACGCCATCGGCCCCAGCGTCACCCTGCCGATCTTCGACGGCGGCCGCCGCACCCGCACGCTGGAACTGCGCAAGGCGCAGCAGCAGGAGGCCGGCGTCACCTATCAGCGCACCGTGCTCGGCGCTTTGCACGAGGTGGACAACGCGCTCTCCGCCTATGGTGCCGAGCAGCGTCGGCGCGACGAACTGGCGCGCGCCGTGGCCGAGGACCGCCGGGCCGTGGCACTGGCCCGCGACCGCTACGAGCAGGGGGTCGCCGACTTCCTGCAGGTGTTGACCGCGCAGCGTGCGCTGCTGGCCGCCGAGCAGGATCTGGCCGACAGCACCACCACCGTCTCCACCAATCTTGTCGCGCTGTACAAGGCATTGGGTGGCGGATGGGAGAATATCCAGCCGACAACAGCCGGTACGGTCAACAAATCGTAGTCATCGCCCATTGTCGATTGGCTATTGTCCACGTTCGCCCACCGGTTCATATAATCTGAGCTTCGCCGCAATGGGAACCAATCTCGGTTGCTGTTGTTCCTGTAGACCATTCGTCACGGGCGAATTCACATCATGCCGCGTCTTGTCATCGTCTCCAATCGCGTTCCTCGTCCGAGGGAGCGTACCCAACCGGCCGGCGGCCTCGCCATTGCGCTTAACGAAGCGATCCGCACACGGGAAACGCTGTGGTTCGGCTGGTCCGGTGCGCATGAGCCACACGACGGCGCCGGGCCGCATATCACCGTGCAGGCCAACGTCACCTTCGCCACCATCGATATCGCTGCCGATGCGTTCCGCGGCTATTACCAGGGCTATTCCAACAGCACGCTGTGGCCGTTGCTGCATTCGCGGGTCGGCCTGACGGTATTCCGCCGCGAGGACCAGGCCGCCTATCGTACCGTCAACGCCGCCTTCGCCGTCGCGCTGCTGCCGCTGCTGCGGCCGGACGATATCATCTGGGTGCACGACTATCACCTGATCCCGCTCGGCCGGATGCTGCGGGCGCGCGGCGCCACCCAGCGGATCGGCTTTTTCCTGCATGTGCCGTTTCCGCCGCCGGAACTGTTCGACTGCCTTCCCCAGGCCGGTGTGCTGCTGGATGACCTGGCCGGTTATGACGTGCTCGGGTTGCAGACCCAGCCGCATGCCGACCACCTCAACCTCATGCTGGCCGCGGCAGGACAGACGGCGCGGGCCGCTGCCTACCCGATCGGCATCAACCCCACGACCTTCGCCGCCGCCGCCCGCAAGGCCGAGACCGGGGGTGAGACAACCCGCCTGCAAGCCAGCCTGGGCGACCGCGCGCTGATCCTCGGCGTCGACCGGCTGGACTATTCCAAGGGCCTGCCGGAACGGTTGGCCGGCTACGAACGCCTGCTGCGCCGCTTCCCCGAGCACCATGGCCGGGTGACGATGCTGCAGATCGCCCCGGTCTCGCGCGGCGAAGTAACCGAATACCGGGCGCTGCGCCGCGAGTTGTATGAACTCGCCGGCCGGATCAACGGCGAGCATGCCGATGTCGACTGGATGCCGCTGCGCTTCCTCACCCGCACCGTCTCGCGCGCCACGCTGGCCGGCTATCTGCGCATCGCCCGGGTCGGGCTGGTAACGCCGCTGCAGGACGGCATGAACCTGGTGGCCAAGGAATATGTCGCGGCACAGAACCCCGCCGACCCCGGCGCGCTGGTGCTGTCCCGCTTCGCCGGTGCGGCGCTGGAACTGCCGGACGCGCTGCTGATCAACCCCTACGACCCGGACGAGATTGCCGAGGCGGTGCATACGGCACTCACCATGCCGCTCGATGAACGGCTGGAACGCTGGAGCCGGATGAACCAGGCGGTCACCGGCAACACCGCCGCCGGCTGGGCGCGGCGCTTCCTGGCGGACCTTAAAGGGTAGCGGTCAGGCGGCGCCGCTGATGATCTGATCGAGCCCGCTGGTCAGTGCGCCGGATGCCGTGTCCTGCTGCAACTGGAGCAGCGAGGACTGGGTGCGGTCGTGCAGATGATGCGCGGCCGGCCTCGCCGCCTGGGCCGGCGTGGTGTTGGCGAGGCTGAATCCGGAGAGTTGCGCGGTCGGGCTGGTAAGGACGGCGGTGGCAGCATGGAACAGGCTGCTGGCGGCGGCGATGGGCATAGGTGGGTGCTCCGGTTGCGGCGATGATGGCTCAGGCAATGGCCGTGAAGCAAATGGCGTGCCAGAGTGACCTCGGCGAGACAGAGGTGCTACCCCCGAAATTTCCGCACAGATTCACCCATCGGCCCGAGGCGACTTCATCGGAACTTTGCCAACGACCCCACGTTTACCTGAGCGCGCCGAAGTTTGTCGAAAAAGATTGTTCACGACTGCGAGATTCCCGCAAACCCCGGTTGCGCCGTGTGAAATTAAAATAGTCACAAGGGGTAGATATGTATCATCATGTCAAACAACTGATGTACACCGTCAAGATAGGCGATCCGGATCCCAGATTCGGAAATATGCTGTTGGAACAATTCGGTGGAGCAAATGGGGAACTTGCTGCGGCAATGCAGTATTCGGTGCAAGGCATCAATACGGCCGACCCGCAATTGAGAGACGTACTGCTGGATATTGGCACCGAGGAACTGAGCCATCTCGAGGTTATCGGGACCTTGGCGCGAATGCACCTGAAGCCGTCCGCGTCGCAGCGGAAAGCCGCTGAGGCGGACCCGCTGCTGATCATCACGGGCGGTGGTGGCGTCAACCTGTGCAATTCGATGGGCAATGCTTGGACCGCCGATTATCTGAAGGTCACCGGGGAGCCCGAGGTCGACCTGCGCAACAACATCGCGGCGGAGGCGCGCGCCAAGATTACCTATGAACGGCTTATCGGCTTCACGGACGATCAGGGCAGCAAAGATGCGCTCCAGTTTCTCATGACGCGCGAGATCACCCACATGAAGGCGTTCATGGCGGTGCTGGATGGGCTCGGAAAGGGCCCGCTCGAAGTGGGCACGCGACCGCCAACCCAGGTGCTCGTCGATCAGTATTTCGACGACTCGACCGGTGAGAAAGACAGTTCCGTCGCATGGGCCGAGAAGAATGGCTTTGAGGTCGTCCAGAGCCCGGCATTTCATCCGGATCAGATGACCGTCGATGGGCCGAGCGGCTCGCGGAAACGCAAGACCGGAAAGAAGTGAGGGCCAACCAGCCTCCGCCGCCGATCATCGTGCTCGCTCGTGTAGATCGATCACGGCGCAGGCTGTGAGTTTCCCTGGGCGGCATGCGCGTCGGTATCGGCAGCATCCCGTCGGCACATCCTGCCTCTCGGCGGGATGTGCCGGGGTTGTTCAGCCTAGGGCAGCGTCCAGCGCCTGGGCGATATCGGCGATGATGTCGTCGATATGCTCGATGCCGATCGACAGCCGCACATAGCCGGGTGAAACACCGGTGGCGGCCTGCTCCTCCTGGTTCAACTGCGAGTGGGTAGTGCTGGCCGGATGGATCGCCAGGCTGCGGGAATCGCCGATATTGGCGACGTGGTAGAGCAGCTTGAGGTTGTCGATGAAGGCGCGGCCGGCCTCGCTCCCGCCCTTCAGCTCGAAGCCGAGCAGGCCGCCCTTGCCGTTCGGCAGGTATTTGGCCACCCGCTCGGCATCGACGCCGGTGGCCGTCGAGGGGTGGATCACCCTGGTCACCTCCGGCCGGCCGGACAGGTAGGTGGCGACCGCCTGGGTGTTGTCGCTGTGCGCGCGCATCCGCAGGGCCAGGGTTTCCGCCCCTTGCAGGATCAGGAAGGCGTTGAACGGGCTGAGGGCGGCGCCGAGATCGCGCAGCATGGTGACGCGCAGCTTCAGCACGAAGGCGATCGGGCCGAGCGGCTTGGCGGCCTCGGCCCACACCGCGCCGTGATAGCTGGGGTCGGGCGTGTTCAGCGCCGGCTGACGGGCGGGGTTGGCCTGCCAGTCGAAATTGCCGCCGTCGATAACGATGCCGCCGATCGACGTGCCGTGGCCGCCGATGAACTTGGTCAGCGAGTGCATGACGATCGCAGCACCATGGTCGAACGGGCGCACCAGCAGCGGGGCGGCGGTGTTGTCCATCGCCAGCGGGATGCCGAAGCCGCGGCCGATGGCGGCGACCTCGGCGATCGGGAACACCTGCAGCTTCGGGTTGGGCAGGGTCTCGGCGTAGTAGAGGCGGGTGCGGTCGTCGGTGGCGCGGGCGAACGCCTGGGGGTCGGTGGGGTCGACGAAACGGACCTCGATGCCCTGGTCGCGCAGCGTGTTGGCGAACAGGTTCCAGGTGCCGCCGTAGAGGTTGGTGGAGGCGACGAAGTTGTCGCCGACGCGGCAGAGATTCTGCACGATCATCGCCGAGGCGGCCTGGCCGGAGGCGACCGCCAGCGCCGCGGCGCCGCCTTCCAGCGCCGCCACGCGCTTCTCCAGCACGTCGGTCGTGGGGTTCATGATGCGGGTGTAGATGTTGCCGAGCTGGCTGAGGCCGAACAGGGCGGCGGCATGCTCGGTGCTGTCGAACTGGAAGCTGGTGGTCTGGTAGATCGGCACCGCAACCGCGGTGGTGGCCTCGTCGCGGCGCCAGCCGGCATGCAGGGCGATGGTCTCGGGGTGGGTGGACATGGCAGGCTCCTGAAGGTGGCGGGTGAGGGGTTGAAGCCTATTTTACGTCGAGAGACAAGGGAATGCGATTAATACACAAATTCGAATCGTGATTATGGGTGTTGGCGCATCTTGCCTGAGCGGCCCTTGCGGTCCAAGTTCCGCGCCCATCGCAGAGTGGAGAACATCGCATGCGCCTGATCGTGCTGCCGGGCGACGGCATCGGCCCGGAGATCACCGAGGCAACCCAGACCGTGCTGGAGGCAGCCTCGGAGCGGTTCCAGCTTGGCGTCGAGATGGTCGGCGACATCGTGGGGCACGCCAGCATCGCCAGATACGGCGCCGCCGCGCGGCCGGAACTGCTGGATATCGTGCGGGCGGCGGACGGGCTGCTGCTGGGGCCGTCGGCGACTTTCGAGTATCCCGAGCAGGTCGGGCCGTCGCGGTTCTTCCGCAAGGAACTGGACCTGTTCGCCAATATCCGGCCGGCCCGCACCTATCCCGGCCTGCCGGGGCGCTGCGGCGCGATGGACCTGGTGATCGTGCGCGAGAACACCGAGGGGTTCTATGCCGATCGCAACATGGAGCAGAACAGCGGCGAGATCCTGATCACGCCGGAGGTGGCGATCGCCATCCGCAAGATCACCTACAAGGGCTGCGAGCGGATCATGCGCGCGGCCTGCGAACTGGCAATGCGGCGGCGGCGGCAGGTGACCATCGTGCACAAGGCCAACGTGCTGACGGTGACCGACGGGATGTTCCTGCGCATCTGCCGCGAGGTGGCGGCGGACTTCCCCGAGATCGCGGTGGATGACGTGATCGTGGACGCGATGATGGCGCATGTGGTGCGCAACCCCGGCCGGTTCGACGTGATCGTCTCCACCAACATGTTCGGCGATATCCTGTCGGACCTGACGGCGGAACTCTCAGGCAGCCTGGGGATGGGCGGCTCGGTGAACGCCGGGCGCGATGCGGCGATGGCCCAGGCGGCGCATGGCTCGGCGCCGGATATCGCCGGCAAGGATGTCGCCAATCCGTTCAGCCTGGTGCTGTCGGCGGCGCTGTTGCTGGACTGGCATGGGCGCACCCGGGCGCAGCCGCGGTTCATCGAAGCGGCGGCGGCGATCGAGGCTGGGGTGGCCGAGGCAGTGGTGGCGAAGGAGACGACCAGAGACGTGGGAGGCTCACTCGGCACCAAGGCGACCGGGGTGGCGTTGGCGGCAAGGCTCAGGAAGTAAGGCTTCTTTTTTGAAAAAAAGAAGCAAAAAACTTCTATCCGCCTTGCGGCAGAGGAGTGGTGGGGACTCCGTACACTCCAATGGATGAAAAGTTTTTTTGCTTCTTTTTGTTCACAAAAAGAAGACCTTTCCTTACGCCGCCCGCGGCTTCAGCGCCGGTTTGACGCTGGTCGGCATCGGGCAGACATACGGGTTGCCGTCGGTGCGCTGCGCGTAGTCGGCCTTGGCCTGGGCGATCAGGGCCGGGTCTTCCAGTGCCGCCATGGCGGTGGAGGCCATGATCTTGGCGACGTGGGCCAGGCCTTTGTGGGCGATCGAGGTCTTGCCGTGCGCGGTGAGCTGCCAGGAATGGCCTGGCGTGCCGATGGCGTAGGTGGCGCCGCGGGCCTGCACCGTGGGCACCACCCAGGAGACGTCGCCGACATCGGTGGAGCCCATCATCGGCGCGCCCACCGCATCCAGCGGCACGATGGCTTCGCAGAGCGGGTCTTTGGTGACCTTGGCGCCGACCCGGCGGAAGGCGGTGGTGATGTCTTCCTGGCTCAGCGTGGCCTGGATCTGGCGGGCGAAGCTGCGGTCGGCCTCGTCCCATTGCGGCGGGCCGAGGCGCTCGAAGGCGCCGTGCATCGCCTGCTCCAGCGGCGTGTTGCCGAGCAGGTTGGAGACGGCGCTGACCGTGCTGTTCTCCACCGTGGTCTCGGTCATCAGGGCGGCACCCTCGGCGATCTTCTTGACCCGCTCGATCAGCGACCACAGTTCCGGCAACTGCCGGGCGCGGATCAGGTGGCGCACCGTGGCACGGCCCTGCACCACGTTGGGGGCAACGCCGCCCGCATCCAGATAGGCATAGTGGATGCGCGCATCGCTCGGCATGTGCTCGCGCATGTAGTTGACGCCGACGCTCATCAGTTCGACGGCATCGAGAGCCGAGCGGCCGAGATGCGGGGCGGCGGCGGCGTGGCTGGAGCGGCCGGTGAAGGTGAAGTCGATGCGGGTATTGGCCAGCGACATCGCGTCGTTGACGCCGGAGAACGCCGCCGGGTGCCAGGAGATGGCGATATCCACGTCCTTGAATGCGCCGTCGCGCACCATGAACGATTTGGCCGCACCACCTTCCTCGGCCGGGCAGCCGTAGTAGCGCACCCGGCCCTTCATGCCGCGCTCGGCCAGGTAGTCCTTCACCGCGGTGGCGGCGAGCAGGGCGGCCGAGCCGAGCAGGTTATGGCCGCAGCCGTGGCCGAGGCCGGCGCCGGGCAGCGGGCGGGGTTCGGCGACGCCGTTCTCCTGGGAGAGGCCGGGCAGCGCGTCGTATTCGCCGAGGATAGCGATCACCGGACCCTCGTCGCCGGCCTCGCCGATCACTGCCGTCGGGATGCCGGCGACGTTGGTGCGGACCCGGAAGCCTTCGCGCTCCAGCATCGCGGTGTGGTCGGCGACCGCCCCATACTCGTCATAGGCGATTTCGGGATTGTCCCAGATCTTGTCGGAGAGTTCGAGGAACTGCTGTTTTTTGGCATCGACGTGCTGCCAGACCGGGTCGGTGTTCTGCATCGGAGGGATCCTTCAGGTGGCGTGAAGTGCTGCGGAGAGGATGGGTGCCGCGGCGGCGGACATCCGCTCGCCGTCGTGCGCCACACCCTCGACATCGACGATGGTCCAGGCGCAGCGCAGGCCGAGCCTGGCGGCCTGGGCGCGGGCGGTGGCGATGTAGCCGTGGGCGCGGGCGTGGCGGGTGCCGCCCTGGCGCATCGCGGGCGGTTCTTTCGGGAAGTTCGGGCTGGCGGCGTCGATATCCCCGGTGCCGGCCATCACCGTGAGGCGGAAGCCGAGCAACTGGGCCAGCGCGTCATCGTCGAGCCCGGTGCCGCCGAGGCCGTAGGGGAACGGGATGTCCAGCTCCGGGGTGGCGTAGGTGCCGGCATTGGCGGTGACGGCGGCGGCGACGCTGGCGCGAAAGCCGAGCGACATTGCGCGATGCACGTATTGCCCGCCGGCGGAATGGCCCCAGACGCCGTAGCGGGCGCGCTCGGTCTGCGCCTGTGCGCGGAGTGCGGTGAACACCTTCTGGTCGACGCCGTAGGTCCACTGCTCGCGCGGTTTGGCGGCGCCGGCCTCGTCGCTGCGGTTGCCGAAATTATACCAGGCCGAGCCGGGGAAATCGTCCTTCGGGAATTCCGGCGCGATCACCAGCAGATCGGCCTCGTCGACCAGCGGCAGCCAATAATTGCGATAGTCGTCGCCGTTGCGGTTGACGCCGTGATGCACGAACAACACCGGCGTCTGCGGCGAGACATGCCGCGGCCGGGCGCTGCGCAGCACGATGCGGCGGCCGGGCAGGGCGGGGTCTTCCCAGTCCAGATCGTTGGCGCCCGGATTGGCGAGCAGGCGGGACAGGTCGGCTGGCATGGCGGGCAACTCGCTGTTGGCGTGGCCGCGATGCTACCGACTCCGCGCCGCGGGGGCCAGGGGTGCCGGCATCTTGCCCCAGCCGCCGGCTGCCCGGACACTGGCGGGTCACCGAACCCCAGGAGCCAGCATGAGCGCAGACGTCACGATCCACGGCATCAAGGCCTGCGACACTATGAAGAAGGCCCGCGCCTGGCTGGAGGCGCATGGCGTCGCCTACCGGTTTCACGACTACAAGGCCCAGGGCGCGCCACCCGAGGCCTTGCAGTCCTGGATCGACCGGCTGGGCTGGGAGGTGCTGCTCAACCGCGCCGGCACCACCTTCCGCAAGCTGCCAGAGGCCGAGCGCACCGGCATCGACGCCGCCCGCGCGCTGCGGCTGATGCTGGCGCAGCCGTCGATGATCAAACGCCCGGTGCTGGTGGCCGGTGATCGGCTGATCGTCGGCTTCAAACCTGAATCCTACGCCGCGGCGTTCGCCTAGGGGTGCGTTGCACCGCGGCATCCGCACCTCTATGTTTGGAGGGAAGAAGCCCGGCTGAGCCATTCGGGCCACCGGGCCCCGTTATGGCGTTATCTGGCAGGATCATGGCCTCCCTTCGCGCGCTCCCGGCAACAACCCAGAACGACCCAGGCGACCCCCGCCACCAGACCATCCAGTGCCAAACCCCCCAGTGGAAGTGAGACCGGACATGTCCGCAGCAACCACGCGCAAACCGCGCGGCCGCCTGTTCTTCGCCAACCCCGGCCCGACCAACATCCCCGACAGCATCCTGCATGCCATCGGCCATCACACGGTCGATTTCCACGACCCGGAATTCATGAAGCTGTACCAGGAATGCTGGGACGGCATCCTGAAGGTGATGAAGACCACCCAGCACATGTTCATGTACACCGGCTCCGGCCATGCCGCCTGGGAAGCCAGCCTGGTCAACGTGATGTCGCCCGGTGAGACCATCCTGATCCTGGAGACCGGCAATTTCTCCGAATCCTGGGGCCGCATGGCGCTCGATCTCGGGCTGAAGGTGCGCACGCTGGGCTGCGACTGGCGGGTCGGCGTCGACATGGCCGCTCTGCAGGCGCTGCTGGAGGCCGATACCGCGCATGAGATCAAGGCGATCGGCGCGGTGCATAACGAGACCGCCACCGGCATGTTCCTGCCGCTCGACCAAGTGCGCGCGGCGATGGACAACGCCAAGCATCCGGCGCTGCTGCTGGTCGACACCATCTCCTCGCTGGCCTGCTTCGACCTGCGGATGGATGAATGGGGTCTCGATGTAGTGGTCGGCGGCAGCCAGAAGGGGCTGATGCTGCCCACCGGCATGGCCTTCACCGGCGTCTCCGACAAGGCGCTGGAGGCCAGCAAGAACAGCAAGATGGCCAAGCATTACTTCTCCTGGCAGGTGATGTCGGCGCGCCAGCAGCGCAGCTTCATCGGCACCGTGCCGACCAGCCAGTTCTACGGCCTGCGCGAGTCGATCCGGCTGATCGAGGAGGAGGGGCTGGAGAATGTGTTCGCCCGCCACGCCAGGCTGGCCGAGGCGGTGCGTCGCTGCGTGCGCCACTGGTCGGGCAATAACGGGCCGCAACTGTATTGCTCCAACCCGTCGCGGGAATCCGACACGGTGACCGCGGTGCTGATGCCGGAGGGGTTCGATGCGGAAGTGGTGCGCAACACCACCAAGACCCGCTTCAACGTCTCGCTCGGCGCCGGGCTGTCCAGGCTGGCCGGCAAGGTTTTCCGCATCGGCCATCTCGGCGACCTCAACGAGCCGATGATCCTCGGCACCCTGGCCGCGGTCGAGATGGCGCTCAAGATCAACAACGTGCCGCATGGCGCCGGCGGGGTGGATGCGGCGATGGAATATCTGGCCGCCACCGCCTGACGCCTACACGGCGGTTCCCGCCGCTCGGGAACCGCCGCCTGCAACCATCGGCCGCCACCGGCTGCTTGCGTCCGGAACGCGGGGCGGCCGGAATTTGGGGATACGCCGATGTCGAACCCGAAAGCGCGCGCCGAGGCATTCTGCCAGCGTTTCAGCCTGCGGGTGCCGATTCTGATGGCGCCGATGGCCGGCTCCTGCCCGCCGGAACTGGCGATCGCGGTGGCGGCGGCCGGCGGCATGGGGGCCTGTGGCGCGCTGCATATGAAGCCCGACGCGATCGCCGCCTGGGCCGGGCGGATGCGGGCGGCGAGCAACGGCGCCTTCCAGATCAACCTGTGGATCCCCGACCCGCCACCGCTGCGCGACCCGGTGCATGAGGCGGAGGTGCGCGAATTCCTCGGCCAATGGGGGCCGCCGGTGGCCGCCGAGGCCGGCGACGCCGGGCTGCCGGATTTCGCCGCTCAGTGTGAGGCGCTGCTGGCTGCCGGGCCGGCGGTGATCTCGTCGATCATGGGGCTGTATCCGCCGGAATTCGTCGCCCGGTTCAAGGCGCGCGGCATCGCCTGGTTTGCCACCGTGACCACCGTGGCCGAGGCACTGGCCGCCGAGGCTGCCGGTGCCGATGTGGTGGTGGCGCAGGGGGCGGAGGCCGGCGGCCACCGTGGCGCCTTCGACGCCAACGCAGCGGAGCGGCAGGCGGTAGGCCTGTTCGCGCTGCTGCCGGCGGTGGTGGACGCGGTGCGTCTGCCGGTGGTGGCCACTGGCGGCATTGCCGATGGGCGCGGCGTGGCCGCCGCGCTGCTGCTCGGCGCCAGCGCGGCACAGATCGGCAGCGGCCTGTTGCGCAGCCCGGAGGCGGCGATTGACCCGGTCTGGGCGGCCGCACTCGGCACCACCCGTCCGGAGGACACGGTGGTGACGCGGGCATTCAGCGGCCGTGCCGGGCGCGGGGTGGCGACCACCTACACCGCGGCGGCGGCATCCGGCCCCGCCCCGGCGCCCTATCCGGTGCAGCGCGGGCTGACCGCCGGAATGCGGGTGGCCGGCAAGGAGGCGCGCGATCTTCAGCGCATGCAGGCCTGGGGCGGGCAGGCGGCCTGGCTGGGCCGCGACGAACCGGCCGCGGCCGCGGTGCGGCGCATCTGGGACGAGGCCAGCGCGCTGCTGGGCTAACCCTCAGCCATGCGGCCTCGGGGCTTTGCGGCGCGGCGCGGGACAGGGTAAATGCCCCCAGCTTCCGCGTGCTGTGATGCGGAGGCGGCCCACGGACAGGCGGACGCAAGGCACATGGCGGATACTCAGCCGACGGAGACCGGGCCGACCGATACCGGACGCGACTTCATTCGCGACATCGTGCGCGACGATCTCGCCGCCGGCCGCAGCCAGGCCGTGGTCACCCGGTTCCCGCCGGAGCCGAATGGCTTCCTGCATATCGGCCACGCCAAGTCGATCTGCCTGAACTTCGGCATCGCCGACGAATTCGGCGGCACCTGCCATCTGCGCTTCGACGACACCAACCCGGTGAAGGAGGAGCAGACCTTCATCGACGCCATCGAGCGCGATGTGCGCTGGCTGGGCTTCGACTGGGGCGCGCATCTGTATCATGCCTCGGATTATTTCGAGCAGCTGTACGCCTGGGCCGAGCACCTGGTGACCACCGGCCGGGCCTATGTGGACGACCAGACGCCGGAGCAGATGCGCGAGATGCGCGGCACGCTGACCGAACCGGGGCAGGACAGCCCGTTCCGCATCCGCCCGGTCGCCGAGAATCTCGACCTGCTGCGCCGCATGCGGGAAGGCGAATTCCCCAACGGCGCGCGGGTGCTGCGGGCGAAAATCGACATGACGGCCGGCAACATCAACCTGCGCGACCCGGTGCTGTACCGCATCCTGCACGCCACCCATCCACGCACCGGCGATGCCTGGAAGATCTACCCGACCTACGACTTCGCGCACGGCCAGTCCGACGCCATCGAGGGCATCACCCATTCGCTGTGCACGCTGGAGTTCGAGGATCACCGGCCGCTGTATGAATGGCTGCTGGACAGCCTGCCGCCGGGCGAGACCGCCTCCCGCCCACGGCAATACGAGTTCGCCCGGCTAAACCTCGCCTATACCGTGCTGTCCAAGCGCATCCTCACCCGCCTGGTGCAGGAAGGCCACGTGCATGGCTGGGACGATCCGCGCATGCCGAGCATCGCCGGGCTGCGCCGCCGTGGCGTGCCGGCCGCCGCGCTGCGCGAGTTCGTCCGCCGGATCGGCGTCGCCCGCGCCTACAGCATCGTCGACATGGCGATGTTCGATCACGCGGTGCGCGAGACGCTGAACCCGATCGCCCCCCGCCGGCTGGCGGTGCTGCGCCCGCTGAAGGTGGTGATCGAGAATTACCCCGAAGGCGACAGCGAAATCCTGACCGCCGCCAACCACCCCGACGACCCCGAGGCCGGCCGCCGCCAGCTCAGCTTCGGCCGTGTGCTCTACGTCGAGCGCGATGATTTCATGGAGAATCCGCCGAAGAAGTTCTTCCGCCTGTCGCCCGGCCGCGAGGTGCGGCTGCGCTACGCCTATTTCATCACCTGCCGCGAAGTGGTGAAGGACGCTGCCGGCGAGGTGATCGAGCTGCGCTGCACCTACGACCCCGGCTCGCGCGGCGGCAACGCTCCGGATGGCCGCAAGGTCCAGGCCACCCTGCACTGGGTCAGCGCCGCCGACGCGCTGCCGGCGGAAATCCGCTTCTACAACCCGCTGTTCACCCGCCCCGACCCCGGCGCCGACGGCGACGTGATGGCCGATCTCAACCCGGACTCGCTGGAAGTGCTGACTGGCTGCCTCGTCGAGCCGGCGCTGGCCGAGGCGGCTTCTGGCGAGACCGTGCAGTTCGAACGCACCGGCTATTTCTGCGCCGATCCGGATTCGCACCCGGAGCGGCTGGTGTTCAACCGCACCGTCGGCCTGCGCGATAGTTGGGCGAAGCTGCAGCAAGCGGGGGCCAAGCTGCAGAAAGCCGGCTGAGCCGCCGCTACAACCCGGTGGCGAGCCGCGCCATTACCACGATGATCGCCACCTGCATCGCCCCCTGGAACGCCACCGCGTAGACGTAGCGCCGCATCAGCCGGCCGATCCGCGCCCCGTCCGGCTGCGGCTTGCGTAGTTCGAAATACACCAGCAGGTTGGCCGGCAGCAGCACGCCGAGCCCCTGCACGGTCAGGATCGTCACGATCACCAGTGCCGCCAGCACCCAGCCGAACCCCGGCCACGGTGCATCGAGAAATCCCAGATGGCTGGCCAGAAACCACCCGGCGGTGGTGGTCATAATCGACAGCGTCGGCAGCAGGAACAGCGTCTTCGGCATCAGCCGCAGCACCATCGCGCGGCGCGCCGGCGGCGGCAGCCGGCGCATGATCGGCCCCAGCACGAAGCCGAGGAACAGGTCGATCCCGGTCCACAGCACGCCGGACATCACATGCACGAAATTCAGCAGCCACTGGCTGTCGGCGTTGATCGCCACCACCAGCACCGCCAGCGCCGCCGCCACCCACCACAAATTGCGCAGGTCGATCGCCGGCGCGTCGTCCTGCACGGCCATCGCGGCGTGCGACATTCTGTTGCCCCCCGCGCGCAGCCTCGCGCCGACTCCCCGCCGCCGTCAATCGGGCCTCAGCCCGCCCCCAACTTCCCCAGCAGCCGCGCATGGCTGCGCGCCCCCTGATGGAAGCAGCGCACCTCGAACTTCTCGTTCGGGCTGTGCACCTGGTCGTCCTCCAGCCCGAAGCCCATCAGCACGCAATCCATGCCCAGCTCCCGCCCGATGGTATCCACCACCGGAATCGACCCGCCGCAGCCGATCAGCGCCGCCGGCTTGCCATACTCGTCGGCCAGCGCCTCTTGCGCCGCCCGCATGAACCGGCTGTCGAGCGACATCTCGATCGCCGGGCTGCTGCCCAGCACCGGAAACTCCAGCTTCGCGTCTGCCGGCACCCGGGCGGTCATAAACGCCCGAAACCCCTCGGCCACCTTGTCCGGGTCCTGCCCCGGCACCAGGCGGAACGACACCTTGGCCGAGGCTTCCGACGGGATCACCGTCTTGGTCCCAGGCCCGGTATAGCCGCCCCAGATGCCGCAGATATCCGCCGTCGGCCGCGCCCACAGTCGCTCCAGACCACCACGCCCGGCCTCGCCGGCCGGCTCGGTCAGCCCGATATCGCCGAGGAACCGCGCCTCGTCGAACCCCAGGCTGGCCCACTGGTTGGCCTTGCCCACCGAGATATCGCGCACCCCGTCATAAAACCCCGGCACCTGGATGCGCCCCTGGTCGTCCTGCAACTGCCCCAGTGCCTTGGTCAGCGCGTTGATCGGGTTCAGCGCCGAGCCGCCATACATGCCGGAATGCAGGTCGCGGCTGGCCGCCTTCAGGATCACCTCCATATAGGTCATGCCGCGCAGGCTGGCGCTGATCGCCGGCGTGTCGATATCCCACATCCCGGTATCGGAGATGATGCACACATCGGCCCGCAACTCGTCGCGATTGGCGATCACGAACGGCTTGAAGGTGATACTGCCGGTCTCCTCCTCGCCCTCGATCACCACGCTGATCCGGCAGGGTAGCGAGCCGGTCTCCTCCACCCAGGCGCGGAACGCCGCCAGCCACATCGACACCTGGCCCTTGTCGTCCACCGCGCCGCGCGCATAAACCCGCTTGCCATGCGGCCCGTCCACCTCGGTCGGCTCGAACGGCGGATAGGTCCACAGTTCCACCGGGTCGGCCGGCTGCACGTCGTAATGCCCGTAATACAGCAGATGCGGCCCCTTGCCGCCGGCCGGCCCCGGATGATGCGCCACCACCGCCGGATGCCCACCGGCCTCGCGCAGCGTGGCCGCAAACCCCAGCGATTCGAGATCGGCCCGCACATGCTCGGCCGCACGCCGGCAATCCCCGGCATGCTCCGGCTGCGCCCCGATGCTGGGAATCCGCAGCCAGTCTATCCACCGTGCTTTGGCCGCCGGCAAACCCGCATCCAGCCGCGCCAATACCTGATCCGTCGTGCTCATCGTGCCGTCCTATCGTGTCTGTCGCGCCATGGTACCGCCGTTACGCCACCAGGCAAGGTCGGGGGTTCCAAGGGCTATGCCCCCAATACTTCAAGCATGGGCGGGGTGCGGGGCCGCGCCCCGCCGCTTCACACTTCCGGCGGCACCTCACCCGCCTGCGGCTCAATCGGCAACAGCCGATCCAGTCCGCTCACCCGCTCGAACAACCCCGCCGCCGCCAGCGCCCGCGCCTCCTGCCGCGCCGGCGCCACCACCTGCAGCCCCACCGGCCGCCCGAACCGATCGAACCCGCACGGCACCGCCACCGCCGGGCACGAGGTCAGCGTGATCGCCGAGGTCAGCGCGCTGCCGGCGATATAATTGGTCAGCTCCACCCCATCTACCCTGGTCCGCGCCCGCAGCGCCACATCCCACGCCGGCGTCGCCGAACCCGGCGTCACCAGCACGTCATAACGCTCGAAGAACGCCGCAAACCGCCGATACAACGCCGCCCGCTCCCGTTCCGCCCAGGCCAGCCGGCTGGCCGACTGCTTCAACCCCTGCTCGGTATTCCAGATGATATCCGGCTTGAACTGCTCGCGATGGGCGGCGATCTGCAACTCCCGATCCACCACGAAATGCTGGCTGCGCAGTGCCAGGAAAATATCCTCCACCTCGCCAAGCTCAGGAAACGCCTCGTCCACCGTGCAGCCGACCTCCTCGAACCGCCGCACCTCGCGCGCACAAATCTCCCGCGTCTCGCGATCCACCGGCAGCCGCCCGCCGAAATTGGCGGTGAACGCCACCCGCAACCCACCCCTGGCCTCCGCCACCGCATTGACAAAACTCCGCGCCGGCGCATCGAACGTCAGCGGATCGAGCACATCGTACCCCGCCATTGCATCCAGCCCCAGCGCCAAGTCGGCAATATTGCGCGCCATCGGCCCCTGCACCGACAGCGGCGAGAACAGATTATTGCTGGTCCCCCGTGTCACCCGCCCAGGCGAGGCGCGAATCCCCACCACCGAGCACAACGTCGCCGGCCCGCGCAGGCTGCCGCCATGGTCCGAGCCATGCGCCAGCCAAACCTGCCCGGTCGCCAGCGCCACCGCCCCACCGCCAGTGCTGCCGCCGCAGGTCAACGCGGTATTCCACGGATTCAACGTCCGCCCGAACACCTCGTTGAAGGTGTTCCCGCCCGCCCCGAACTCCGGCGTATTCGACTTGGCGATCACAATGCCGCCCTTCCGCTCGATCCGCTCCACCAGCGGATGCGACCGCTCCGGCACATGATCGCGGAACAACGGCGACCCATAGGTGGTCCGCACCCCCGCCACATCCGCCAGGTCCTTGATCGCCACCGGCAACCCGCCCAGCCACCCCGGCTCCCCCTCGGCCTCCCGCCGCCGCCCCGCCATCAACGCCCGCGCATGCACCCGCGCCCGCTCGAAACACCGCGTCGGCAACGCATTCACCGCCCCATCCACCGCCTCGATCCGCGCCTCGGCGGCATCGATCAACTCCAGCGGCGACACCTCACCGCGCCGCAGCCGAGCCACGGCTTCGGTGGCGGTCAGGCGGATCAGGTCGTCGGACATGGCGCAGCCCTCCAAGGCAAGCAGTTCTTTTTTGAAAAAAAGAACCAAAAAACCTTATCCGCCTTGCAACAGCGGAGGGGCGGAGACTCCGTACACTCCAATGGATAAAAAGTTTTTTTGCTTCTTTTTGTTCACAAAAAGAAGATCTTATACTCCATTCCCCGCCGCAAACCGCACCGCCGCCTCGGCCGCGCGGAACAGCGCCCGCGCCTTCTGCTGGCATTCCTCGTATTCCGAGATCGGGTCCGAATCGGCCACGATCCCGGCCCCGGCCTGTACGTGCATCACGCCGTCTTTCACAACCGCCATGCGCAGCCCGATGCAGGTATCCATCGTGCCATCGGCGGCGAAGTACCCGATGCAGCCGGCATAGATGCCCCGCCTGGTCGGCTCCATCTCCTCGATGATCTCCATTGCCCGCACCTTCGGGGCGCCGGACAGCGTGCCGGCCGGAAACCCGCCCATCAGCGCGTCCAGCGCATCCAGCCCCGGCGCGATCGTGCCCTGCACGTCCGACATGATGTGCATCACATGGCTGAACCGCTCGATGGCGAAGCTCTCGGTCACCTTCACGCTGCCGATCGCACTCACCCGGCCGACATCGTTGCGCCCGAGATCAAGCAGCATCAGATGCTCGGCGCGCTCCTTCGGGTCGGCCAGCAGCTCCTGCTCCAGCCGCTGGTCCTCCTCGTGCGTGGCGCCGCGCTTGCGGGTGCCGGCCAGCGGCCGGATGGTCACCGTGTTGTCGCGCAGCCGCACCAGGATCTCCGGGCTGGAACACACCACCGAGAAGCCGCCGAGGTCCATGAACACCAGGAACGGCGCCGGGTTGATCCGCCGCAGCGCCCGATACAGCGCGAACGGCGGCAGCGCGAACGGCGCCGAGAAGCGCTGGCTCGGCACCACCTGGAAGGCATCGCCGGCGCGGATATACTCCTTCACCCGCTCCACCACGGCGATGAACTCATCACGGGTGAAGTTGGATTCCGGCTCCGGCACCGGCGGCAGCGCCACCGGCGGGGCGGCCAGCGGAATCGGCCGCGCCAGCGCCGCCTCGGCCTCGGCCAGCCTGGTCTGCGCCGCCTCCCACGCCCGCGCCGGCGGTATCCCGTCGCGCGGATACACCGGCGCCGCCAGCGTCAGCAGGTCGGTCACATTGTCGAAAATGGCGAACAACTGCGGCCGCCCGAGAATCGCCTCGGGAATCCCCAGCGCATCGACATTCTTCGCCGGCAGCCGCTCCATCTGCCGCACCATGTCGTAGCCCAGGTAGCCGATCAGCCCGCCGCACATCGGCGGCAGCCCCTCCGGCAGTTCCATCCGGCTCTCGGCGATCAGCGCCCGCAGGCTTTCCAGCGGCGGCCGCGCATCCGGCGCAAACGCGAACGGGGCGGCATGCGCATCGCGGTTCAGTTCCGCCACCCCCGCCCGGCAGCGCCAGATCAAATCCGGGTCATAGCCGATGATCGAATACCGCCCGCGCGACGCGCCGCCCTCGACGCTCTCCAGCAGAAAGCTGTTCGGCCGGCCATGCGCCAGCTTGAGGAACGCCGCCACCGGCGTTTCCAGGTCGGCCACGCCGCGCCGCCACAGCACCTGGCCATGCCCCTGCTCGTATCCTTCGCGGAAGGCGGCATAGCCGGGGGCGGCGGTGGCGTTCATCGTGGGGCTCGTGTGTTTGTTGCGTTCAGGCGTTAGTCGTTGGCGACGATGGTCGCGGCCAGCGTCTGGTTGATCACCGGCCTGCCGCGATTGCGCAGCGCCAGCGTCACGGCGTTCTCGATATCGTCGCCGATCGACTTGGTCAGCGCGTCCTGCACCTGGTCATAGCCGACCGGATCGGCCGCCGGGTCAGCCGCCTGGATGTCCGCCAGCACCGCGACGACGAAGCCATCCGCGGTCTCCACCATGGTCGGCGCCCCCTGCTTCAGGGTGAACAGCGGCCCGACCAGTTGCTCCGCCACGCCCGCCGCCGGTGCCGCGCGGCCCACCGGCGGCAGGCGCTGCACGGTGCCACCGGCAATCGCCGCGGCGGCGGCGAAACTCTGCCCGGCCTTGATCGCCTCCATGGCGTTGGTTGCCGCCACGTTCTGGCTGTGCCGGCGGGCATCGGCGGTCCAGTCCGCCACCACCTTGTCGTGCACCTCGGCCAACGGCTTCGGCTGCGGCGGGATCACCGCGTCCAGCGAGAAGGCGAAGAACGACTGCGCCGCGTTAGGGTCGTGCGGCGCCTCGATCAGCTGCGCCGGGTCGCCCTGCTTGGCCTTGAACACGGCGGTGATCAGCGCCTCGCGCAGCTTGTCGTCACCCGGGATCGGCGCTGGCTTGCCATTGAGCGCGTTGCCCTCGGCATCCAGCGTGCCGCTGACCGCCGCCACGCCGAGATCGGCCGGCAGGGCGTCGAGCGCGGTGCCGGCGCTCAGCATGTCGTCGATCTTGTTGGCGCGGTCATAGATCAGGTCGGCCGCCTTGTTGGCCAGCACCTGCGCCTTCAGTTCCGGCCGCACCTGGTCCAGCGTCTTGTCGCCGGCCGGCGTGATCGCGGTCACCTTCAGCACGTGCCAGCCGAGCGCGCTGTGCACCGGCGGCGGCACCTCGTCCTTGGCCGCGGAGAACGCCACCTTGGCCAGTTCCGGCGCCGGAATCTCGGCCTGCACGGCGTCCGACAACTCCACCGGCGCGCCGCCATCCTTCACCGCCAGTTCCTTGACCGCGGCCCAGTCCGCACCCGCCCGCCACGCCTCGGCCAGCGCCTTGGCCTTGGCCTCGTCCTGATACAGCACCACCTCGATGGTCCGCTTTTCCGGCTGCTGGAAATCGGTCTTGCGCGCCTCGTAGGCCGCCTTGATCTCGTCGTCGCTGACCTGGATGTCCTTGGCCACGGTATCCGGCGACAGCACGATCGCCTTGATCCGCCGCTGCTCCGGGGTGGAATACTGGTCCTTGTGGTTCTCGTACCAGCGCTGCAGCTCGGCATCGCTCGGTGCCGGCGGGGCAGGGGCGGCGGCGAACGGGAAGGCCAGCGTATCAGCCACCCGCTTCTCATGCTGGAAGGCATAGACCTCCCTGGTCATCAGCGCCGGGCTGGTGGTGCCGGCACGCACCGCGCCCATGAACTGCTGCTGCAGCAGGTCGATGCGCAGCAGTTCGAGAAAACCGGCCTCGGTATAGTTATTGTTGCGCAGCACCGAGAGGAACAGGTTCCTGTCGAATTTGCCGTCCTTGTCCTTGAACCCCGGCATGGCGAACGCCGCCTGGCGCAGCGCGGTATCCGGCGCCACCACCCCGTCCCGCTCCACCGCCGCCACCACCGCGGTGCGGGTCACCAGCCCCTCCAGCGCCTGGCTGGCCACCTGGCGGCGGATTTCCGTGGTCGGGCTGGCGGTGCCCATCATGCGCTGCACCTCGGCCATCTGCCGGCGATACGCCTCGTTGGCCTGCGGCATCTCGATGCTCTGCCCGGCCACCTTGGCCACCCAGGTCTCCACGCCGATCTTGGTGATCACGTCGCCGACGCCCCAGATCACGAACACCCCGGCCAGCAGCATGAAAAACAGCTTCGCCGGCCAGGTTTCGAGCATGCGGCGTATCAGAGTGATCATCGGGGCATCCGGGCATAGGGGGGGTGCAAGGCGGGCCGCACCATACGGGCAGGCGTGGCGGTTTGCCAGAGCGCGCGCCGTATTATAGGAGCAGGGCCAATCGTTGCGGAGAAAAGCCGATGCGCCAACTGATCGCCGGAAACTGGAAGATGAACGGCCTACGCGCCGAGGCCGCCGCCATCGCCGCTCCGCTGGCCGCGTCCGCCGTGGCCTGCGACCTGCTGGTCTGCCCCCCCGCCACCCTGATCGCCACCGTAGCCGACCTGCTGGCCGGCTCGCCGGTCGCGGTCGGCGGCCAGGACTGCCACGCCAAGGCGTCCGGCGCCCATACCGGCGACCTCTCGGCCGCCATGCTCCGCGACGCCGGCGCCGCCTGGGTCATCCTCGGCCATTCCGAGCGCCGCGCCGACCACAGCGAATCCGACACCCTGGTGCGCGCCAAGACCCGCGCCGCCACCGCCGCCGGCCTCGCCCCGATCGTCTGCGTCGGCGAAACCGAGGCCGAGCGCGAAGCCGGCCAAGCCAACGCCATCATCGCAGCCCAGCTCGAAGGCAGCCTGCCCGCCGATTTCAGCGGAGTCGTTGCCTACGAGCCGGTCTGGGCGATCGGCACCGGCCGCACCGCCACGGCGGATGACGTTGCCGCCATGCACGCTCATATCCGCGCCACCCTGCTGCGGCTGCTCGGCCCCACCGGTGCCGCCGTCCGTATTCTCTACGGCGGCTCGGTCAAGCCGGACAACGCCGCCAGCCTGCTCGCGGTGCCCGAGGTCGGCGGTGCCCTGGTCGGCGGCGCCAGCCTGAAAGCGGCGGATTTCCTCGCCATCGCCCGCGCCGCCCGCTAAACCTCCGGCACCGCCGCAAGGCATGCCACCCCTGCCTGCCTCGCCCTTTGCAATCGCCGCCGCCGGGCGGTAGAAGGCGCCCGGCCCCTGAGGAATCTGATGACCACCGTACTCCTGATCATCCACCTGATCGTCACCCTGGCGTTGATCGGCGTCGTGCTGATCCAGCGCAGCGAAGGCGGCGGCCTGGGCATCGGCAGCTCGCAGGGCATGGGCGGCTTCATGGGCGGCCGCGGCACCGCCAATCTGCTGACCCGCACCACCGCGATTCTCGGCACCATCTTCTTCGTGCTGGCCCTCGCCCTGGCGATGCTGAGCCGCGGCACCGCCGGCGTCGGCACCTCGCTGCTCGACACCCCGCCGCCCGCCACCGCCCCGGCCCGGCCCGCCACCCCCGGCACTCCCGCGCCCGGCACCGCCACCC